>NZ_JAULLJ010000069.1:0-6415 GCF_030518095.1 Bacteroides sp. ET489 | reverse complement strand
ACCACTGACAAAGAAACGGTTTGAGATTATCTGCAAACGCATACAAGAACTTGATAAATATGCAACTATATAAAGAAATGGGAACGAATGACAAAGAAAACAGATTGGATAAATTTATAGAGAAGTTTCGCAACGACTATACTTCTGGGAATATAGATTTACCTCAATATGAAAAATATTTCGCTTGGAAATTTAAAAAGGCACCTCTACCAAATTTCCATGATGTGGTAATGATGGCCGAACATGTATCGGATGATATAACAAAATATGAAACACTATACCCAAATGCAGCTTCATATACGGAACCATATATCAACGGAGACCCGTGGCAGAACTATAAGCCATATGGGAAAGACAAATATATCGTTTCATATTTGAGTTATATGGAAAATGAGTTATTAAACCTACAAGTAAGTGGTTTTCTTAGCATGGTATAGACTATATATTTTTTGTAGAAAATGTATATTGATAAATATATTCTTTATATTTTTGCACATAAATCATTGATATGCAAGAAAAAACAAATATACAAACATCAACTCTAAGAGTACCTAAAAACATACTCGAAGAAATAAAAATATATTGCCGAAAAGCCGGGAAGCCTGTCGGTGAATGGGTTGAAACAGCCTGGAAATTCATAGAAAAGAACGACTTCGATATCTATGACAAGGAAACAACACCATTTCTTCCTGTTCCTCCAGACATCGAGAAGGAAAGGAACCAGGTAGAAGCCTTGTGTATGCTTATGAGTGAATTTATAACGGCACAGAAGCAGATACAGCTTCCGGCTCCAGAGCTTATCGCAAAGGCAGCTGAAGAAAAAGTACGTGCTGAAATGAAAGCTGAAGAACAGGCAAAAGAGCTCCAGGTTCTTCAGGAAGAAAACAACCGATTGCGTAACGAAATCAAAGTTCTTCAGGAATATAAGGAAAAAGCACACCGGGAACTTTGCCGTGTACGTGATGAACAAAAGACTTTCGGAAAAATAAGAGTTAATACAGAACTACAAACTATAAAATCAAGGTAATATGAAAACAAAGAATTTATTTGGAATACTGATGCTATTCCTGTTTACATTTGCCTTTATCAGTTGTGATAAAGAAAATGAAGAAGGTAAAAAAATTACTGACTACAAAGAGTATATTTTAACTGTTGCATCGGAAATGAAACCAGGTGTAATGTGGTCAGATGGGTATAATTATCTTAAAGAAGTGTATCCAGTAAAAAAAGAAAATACCGAAGAGTGGGAAGCTATGGGGTATATTGATGGGTTTGAATTTGAAAAAGGATATGAATATAAAATAAAAATCAGCGAAACAAGTTATTTAGATTATAGAATGGGACAACCTGCTTGGACAGAATATGATTTGCTTGACGTTGTGTCAAAAGAAAAAAAAGATTCGGAAGGTCTGCCGTTGCATTTCATACCTGAATGGTTTTATGAAGAATATGTTTTACCTAAGTATCAATATGCCGTTGAAGCCGACAACAAAGAAGTAATAGAAGAGGATTTAAGGACTAATTCTATTCTTCCATTGGACTATCATTATATGCTTTATCGAGGAGAAGACAGTTCTTTAAGATGGATTGCGATAAAAGATGATAGTAATACTCTTGGGCCGTGTATTATAAAAAGCGAAAACAAAGATCCGGAGAAAATGCCTGAATCCTACAAATTACTACCTTGGGAAGGAAATGTTTACGGATTTATGGGGTGGCAATTCTTGGACAAAGAAGGAAATGAAACAAACTATCCTTCGTTTGACGTATTTGCAAGTCGTTCAACCAAATCAAGAACTTTCAATCCTGCTCCCAATACAGTGTGTCTATATAAAGACTTAACGGAATACTACAAAAACAAATATCCTGAAGCTGGAGTAAAAGCGGTTGTGGTTTCTTATACAGTTAGTATCAACTAAAATATAACCTCCGGCTGTGTGATTTGTCTGTTGTATTATTGATATATACCCTAGTTTTCCTTATTATCTATCATTTGGTAGATGATAAGGAAAACTCTCTTGATTATCCCAATTCAGTTGGTTTCATTATATCTTGATTTTGTTACAGATTCAAATTTACATACCCATTCCAAAACCACAGCTTCTCTTCCTGGACTGATCGAGTTCTTCCTCCTGTTGCTTCTTTCTCTGCGGTGCCTGGTTGATTTCCGGAACTTGGGAAATACTGTTTCCCTGTTGTTGGCTCTCTTCCCGGCCTTGTTCCTGGTGCGGTTCCTGAAGATCCCGGCTCCATTCGGCTTTCATCTTCTCAAGCCGTTCATGGTTCACACATTCCGCCCACTCCTTTTTCTGAAAGATTTCTTTCGGGCTTCCGTTCTTCATGGTATTGAGATAATCGAAGGTCTGTTCCGGGACCCGGTCATACCCTGTGCGCTTGTCAAATGAAGATTCACACTTTCGGAAAAAATCTGTTCTGTCGAAACCGCCCTTCACGTTTCCGCAGTTCTTCTTCCCGGTGTGATTGGTCTTTGGACTTAGCTTCCTGGTGTTGCTCCTGTCCTTCCGGCTGACGATTATATGTGCGTGCATGTCGTACCGGTCGGCTCCCTTCCTCTCAAAATGGATCTTTCCGTAATACTCGATATCCTCTTTGTTCAGGCCTTTTCCGAACCCTTCCGCATAGTGCTGCATCACATCATCACGCACATACTTTCTCATGGCTTCAGCCTGTTCCTTCTCGGTCTTGCCCATTTTCTCCAGCTCCCGGCTGGAAGGGCTTACCGTGATCACATAGAACTTCGCATCGTTCCGGCTTAATTTTGCCTTGTTGTTGTCTATCTTGAAGGTTACTTCCTGTGCGCTTATGTAGTCACGAGAATTATTGAAAAACGGCTGTACTTCCTGGCCGTTCTTCATGCGCTCCAGATCCTCATGCTGGAGATAGGTCGTTACTCCTGTGCAGCTCCCTGTATTGGCATAGGTTCCAGAACCGCCACCCTGAATTTTTATATTCATAGTCCCCTCCTTTCCTTTTCCCTCTCATAGACCTTGTTTATATCATCGAGCAGCCCGGTCTTTCCTTTTGCATCGAGGAAGGAAACTATATGTTGCATGGCTTTAAGTTGTGCTGTTTCGTTGGCTTCTATCCGTTTGAAAATGGCCTGCTGGTTCTTCCTGATAACTGCATCAGAATCCCGTACCGCTCTTTCAGCTCTGTCAATAGCTTTTCCCTTTTCGCTGGATTGATTCATCACCTCGATGAAAAGTTCGCTGTTCTCCTTCAGGAACCGCCTGAACTTTTCTTCCGAAAGTAAGGATGAAAGGCTTATGGTTATCTGTGTGCTGGCTCCAGCCAGAGCTTCACAAGCCGGACGCACAAGATCCGTTTCCTGTTTCTTCAGAAATGCGAACACCTGATCCATGCGCTTGATAAGCTTCTGCATTTCCTGTGCCGGGCTTTCATGCTCAACCGGGTTTATACCGTACTTCTCAAAATAATTTATAGCATGTGTAAGGAACTCCATTTTTGACACATTGTTTGCCTTGGCCAGACGGTCAAGTTTAGTAAAAGTAGTACGTTCTACTGCTACCGTTGTTTTGCTGTCTTTTTCCATGATATTATAAGGCTTATTATAATGAATTAATATACTAACTTATTGGTTTACAAGATAGTATATTTATTCATTATAACCAAATTATATTAGTATAATTTTCTAAATAGCTGATTTACAGCTAAAAACCCCGTAGGGCAAGAGGAAAAAACAGGGCTTGCCCGGTTTCCTCTTGCTGTTCTATCAAACACCCTCCCCAGCGCGAAATTAGCAAAGGGGACGGGGAGAGATAGAACCTATCCCACACACGTGAACACCCACGAAAACCGCACACCCGGTACACAACAGAATTACCCAACAAAACCGCACAACAGGCCATTTCCGGAACACCACAAAAAACTCATCGGTCGGGGAGCGCCGCACGGCAAGGGGCGGGACCACCCGTCCCGACGAGTGCAGCCATTTGCAGTGCATATTCAAAATAAAAGTCAGCAGAACTTACTTTGTTATTGAAGATCTACTGACTTTCTAAAATAGTTATGTTATTTTTTCTTCTTTCCAAACAATTCCGAATGACTGCCAAGCCTAACCAGCTTTACGACTTCATCATCGATCCATATCAAAAGAAAATCATTTTCTACGTGACATTCCATATGACCTGCATAATCACCTGAAAGCATATGAGGTTTAAACTCTTTTGGAACGTCCTCACAACGTTCCAAGTATCCTACAATATCATAAAGCTTTTCAAGTTTGGTTTTATCATTCCTGTATCGTTTCAGGTCTTTCCGGAACTGACCACCAGTCTTAACTTCTCTCATTCACTACAGGATTTTATAAAGTTCTCGAAGCTGCTTGTATCAACTTTCTTCAGGTTTTTCCCAGCACGAGCTTCTTCTATAGCCGCTTTGGTCTCTTCGTTTGGCTCTGTGTACATGGCATCCATAAGAAGACATTCCACAAAGTTGTTTAAGCTCCGATGTTCACGTTTGGCAGCACTCTTCAGCATGTCCAGAAGGTTGCTGTCAAGTCTGAATGCAGTTAGTTTTTTTATTGTCACTTCCATACTGTTATACTTTTTATCGCAAATGTATAACAATGTATATTAAAAGCAAAGAAAATAAACATAAAATTACCAATATACACACTTTTTAACGCGCCAGAAAATTTGCCTACCTAAACCCACCTAACTCCCTAAAGGGAGGGTTCTCTTTTTCTCCTTCTTTGTGCGGTTTTCCACATGGACAAGCAAGGTCACTTTCATCCTAAAATCCGCTTTCTTGTTAGAATGTCTTTGCAGAATATCTTGTACAAACGTGTTTTTAGCATTGTAAAAGGCTGATTTTATGTGTTTTATAAATGGTAAAAAGGGATAAAAGATACTCAAATTACTAAATAAAAGGGATAAAAGATACTCAAATTACTAAAATTACCCCCTATAAAAGATACTCAAATTACTAAACATACCGATAAAAAATACCTTTTCTTTTTGCATGTTACTTTTTATTGTCTATATTTGCAAAGTACCCCCTAAAATTCAAGAATATGGTAAAAGGAAAAGACTTGGTGCCGTTCATACCTCCTACAGAAGAAGAAATAATGCTCATTCAGCCTAATAATGTAACTTTTGGGCAGTACAATATTTCTGAATGGCAAGAAAACTTGCTTACTCTTATCAGTGACAAAATACAAAAGCACATGACAAGAGAAGAAGAACTGCCACGTGACTTATTTAATCAGCCTTATGTTACTATCAGATGCGATGAAGCTGGAGGAAGAAACAATAAAACAAAAGTCTTAAAAGAAGCTCTGGACTTGACAAAAAAGAATTTTTCCTTTCGCTGGGTTCACCCAAAAATACACAAGACAATAGAAACTATTGGCGCAATCATAACAACGATACACAACATAAAAGGGACTAACCAGGTAATGCTTAATATAAATCCTTGGGCGATTCCGTTCTTGATTTATTACGGTGTTGGTGTCGGAGGTACAAGATATTCCAAAGGTCTTGCGCTTGGGCTTCGTGGTAACTACACAAAAAGACTGTATAAGATAATTTGTAGCCAAAGGGATAGAAAACAGTATTACTACCCGATACTTCAGCTAAGAAAAGATTTGGAGATACCGGAAGTCTATTCTAATGCCCAGATAGACCAGAAAATTTTACGTCCGGCAAAGGAACGCATCAAGGAAAGTGGTTCTGATGTATGGTTTGACTATGAACTGATTTGCAAATACCCAATTAAGGGAAGGAAGCCTAAAGCTGATACAGTTGTATTCAATATCAACACTCTCCATCCACGAGAAGAAGGAGGGGAGCAATACGAACAATATTCATTTGCTTACAGGTGGATCAGTAATGCAATGGATAACCCTACAAACAATAAAGCTGTAAAGGCTGTAGATAAAATAGCAGAACTCGGAAGGCTGAAAAATGTATATGAAAGGTGCTGTTATTACGATGACAGAGTATGTACAGGAGAAATGACAAGAAAACACGCAGAAAATGCACTGCTTAAAATGTTAAGAGAAGAATTTGGAATTAAATAACTGAATCCGTAACACATTCAAGCCTATGAAATCAATGCAATACATCAACTGGGATAATCTGAAGAACATCCCGTTCTTCCTCTGCCAGGTGGTCGAGGATGAAGATAACCAGGATATAGATATATATTACTTGGGCGAACGTGTCCTACATGACTATGACCACGTGGGACACTATATGCGCTCTGCCATTGTGTTGTTCCGGCGGATTCGAAACCGTACCGCCGACTGGGTGAACCTGGAGAACCTTTGGACGCTCCGGAACTGCATCAGGGAGAACTACAATCACGGTATAGGAGTGGACGCACTTATCTATGGCGATGACTTCGATGGAGAGAATCCAGACACGCTTAC
>NZ_JAULLJ010000068.1:0-6435 GCF_030518095.1 Bacteroides sp. ET489 | reverse complement strand
AGCTGTTTAGCATATATTTTCATCCCTTTTCTTACTCCTTAACGATTCATTCTTGACAGTATTTCAATGATCTCTTTAATGTAATTTTGAACCGGCTAACACCGATTCTATTGTTTTATTTTTATTTATCGGTAAAAATTTACCGAAGTATTGTTATTAATAATCAATTATTAATCTAAATCAAAAAAGTAATGAAAGTTTTATTTAACATGAGGCTGAAGACACTATGGGCCGTCATTTTATTTGTTAACGTATTGTTTTTTACAAGCTGTAGTGACGATAAGGATTCCCCTGTAGCACTTGCGCCAGAATTCGAATGGATAACCCAACTTGATGAGACCAACCCTTTCTTTGTCATACCTGGACAAAGCTATCAATTAGAATATTCTGCCCAAAATGCGAATGCAATAAACATTGCCACACTACCCGAAGGCTGGAACGCACAAGTAGACGAAACTAACCACTCCATCAGCATACAAGCTTCTGAAAATGCAGTATCGAAAATTACATTGACAGTAAACGTACAAGGAGAAGGCGAACAAAAAATTTCATCAAAGGTTGACTTATACTGTTTAAACTCATTTGATGACCCTAACGGAACTTTTGTATTGAATGAAGGTAACATGACAACCGAAAACGGTTCGCTGACGTACATCACTCCTGAAGGCTATGTCATCGATGATGCTTATAAAGCTGTCAATGGTACTGAACTTGGCAACGTTGCACAAGACATGGCCTTTTGCGACGGAAAGATCTATATAATTTCACAAAACGGAGACATGAATGCCGTAGGCAGCCACTTCGACAACGACGGAATGCTGATAGTAGTAAACGCCAAAACATTAAAAAAAGAAATAGCATTCAGCAATGCCGAACTTCCTGGAATAGATTGGCCAAGCCACATTGCCGTCATTGATGAGCAACACGTATACATTCGAGACAATGAGGGAATTAAACATCTGGATATGTCTTCAAAAGAATTGAAATTTGTAGAAGGAACCGAACAAGCCCCAAAATCTCAGTTTTTCACCAGAAATGGAAAGGTTTATACGTACAAACCAGGATTAATCAGCGGTATCATTGAAATTACGCCAGAGGACGACTCTGTGAAAAAAATACTTTTCCCATATACCCTCTCGTGCCAAATCAACACGGTACTGGGTATTAAGCCTGCCGACGACGGCGATATATGGGTCATGTCGTTCGGTGCCGGTAAGAGCGCCATCAGCAAATTTAATCCGACAACCCGCGAAACTATACAACGTCAAATAAGTGTTAAGCCTTCGGTAGGCTCATCTGGTATGGGTTTCGTTGTTAAAGGAAACACTTTCTACTACGCTGATGGAACAACAATCTACCAGATGAATTTCAATGATGATCCAGCACTGGATGAAACAAGCGGACTTGATTCTGAAGAAATTCTTTGTGACTTGAATACCTTAGACAATAATGCAGGAATGCTTTACAATAACATAGCTGTTCACCCTAAAACTGGACAGGTATACATCAACACCATCAAATCATATGCCCAGTTCCAAACCAACCAGATATGGGCATTCGATTTTAACGCAAGTAAAGATGCCCCTGCTGCCAAATACGAAAATTATACAAACTTCCCTGCCGGATGTTATTTCTACCCTGAAAATTAATTGATAAAGAGACTTGAAAGATGAAAATAAATAAAACAATCATGATGGCTTGTATAGCCAGCTTCTGTACACTGAGTTTGGTGACCGGATGTTCTTCCGATACGATTGATGAAACTCCCGGCGATTCCAACGACTCCAACGACGAGACAACCTATCTGGACGGATATGCCCATCCGGATGGAGTGATAATCCTGAACCAGGGAGCACGTCTCTCACAAAACAGTACTATCACCTATATCAGTCCAGAAGGTACTATTGAAGAAAACAGCTATAAAAAAGTGAATGGAACCGCCTTTGGAAATGAAGCTCAAGATCTTTATATGTATAATGGAAAAATCTACCTGATAAGTAACGGCATCTACAGTCCTAATGGTGAAGAAGGAGATGGAGTACTGGTTATAGCCGATGCTGTCACTTTAAAACGGGAAAAAGCATATAAAATGGATGAGCTCAAGTTTCATCGTCCTGAAGGAAGCCTTGATCCAGAAGAAATGATGCCGATCACTACCCCTCTTGAGAATATTGCAGTTCTCGACGAACAAAATATTTTCTTTTCTGATGCACAAGGCGTATTCCGCTTCGACAGTACTACGGGAGATTTGAACATCATCGAAGGCTCCTTCCATTTCGGCAACCAAGGCAATACGGTAGAAGGAGTAGCCAGTACCCGAGGTATTATTCGTGTAGGAGACCACCTGTATTGTGGCGGCGGAGGTTTCTGGGAAACCACACGCCTGATTGAGTTTTCGAAAGGCATGAACAAAGTAAGCCGTGTATTGCCTGATCTGAAAGGAGATTTTATCAGCGGCATTTGCCAGACTGGCGAACGTGAAGTTATGTTAGCTACTTGTGGCAGAGGAGGTGAAAAGAAAAGCTATTTATATTTTGTCGATTTGGATAAATGGGAAATTACGAAAGAGAAACAGATTGCAGAAGATATCTCAGCCGAATTCTTCAACACTCCCGGCATTGCATTGGCTGGCGACTATCTGTATTATGCAGCTGGCAGTACAACAGTGAGACGTCTGTCACTTAGTACCTGGAAAGCTGTTGACTACATTGATATAAAACAAGATGCTCCTGATGGCGAGTATCTGAACTGTAATGTAGCTGTTGATCCTACGAACCAATACTTATATATTGCTGTATCAAATGCCTACAGCGAAAGCGAAATCCCCACTAAAAATTATCTGTTAATATACGATTGCAGTGGTGAAACATCCAAATTGGTTAAAAAGATCGAAAACCAGACCTGCTACCCCATTGGAGTTTTTCCTATGAGAAAGTTCTATAACTGATTTTAGAGCTCTCTCATGAATATTATGAAAAAAGCCCAAACAATCCCTGTTTTGGACTTAATCTTCAACAATCCTTCATAACACTTTTTCCTAATCTGCAAGGTTCACCATTCTTGGATAGAACCTTGCAGATTTTTTCACAAATTATGTTACCTCAATATGGTTTTCAGCATTATCTTTCTATCTTTGCCACAACGTTTTTTCTCCGTATTGTGATTTTTACCGACATAATACTACTAATAGAGTACAAAGTAAATAAGCAAAAACTGATACAGGAAAAGGAATGGATCATGTAGAGCAAGAATTCGTAACTCTCATACAGGAATATGAGCGTGTCATTTATAAAGTGTGCTATCTGTACACTACACCTCATGCTACCCTTAACGATCTGTATCAGGAAGTAGTTATCAACCTGTGGAAGGCTTATCCCAAGTTTCGAAACGAATGTAAAATTTCGACTTGGATCTACCGTATAGCCTTGAATACTTGCATCAGTTTTATCCGTAAAGAAAAAAACATTCCCGAAATTGTAACGCTGTCACAAATAGCCGACCGAATAGAAGAAACTGATGAAACACAAGTTATGCTAAAACGGTTATATAGCATGATCAATCGTTTGGGACAATTGGAAAAATCGATCGTGCTTCTCTATTTAGAAGATAAAAGCTACGAGGAAATTGCAGAAATTACCGGATTGACCTTAACCAATGTAGCGACCAAACTAAGCCGGATAAAAGACAAACTGAGAAAAATGAACAAGGAGGAATAGACATATGAATTTGGAGGAACTGAAAAAATCGTGGAACACATTGGATCAACAACTGCAAAAAGAACAGATTGCCAATGGAAAACAAATCAAGGAACTCATCGAAGGCTGTAAGTCTGGGACAAAACGAAGCATAAGCCGGATTTTAGGACTACAACGCATTTCGATGGTAACAGGTGGTATTGTTCTATTGCTGCTTGGAGTGGCTCTGATCGTAATGCCTGCCGTACTGGACGATTCAGACATGAGAGCCAGAATCTCACTGTTCCTGTTGTTTATCGGCGTCAGCATCGTCATTGGCATCTGGTGGGACTGGAAAACCTATCGTTGGAATAAACAGACTCACATTGACGAGATGTCTGTAGCCGAAGTAAGCCGACGCATGACAACTTTCCGACAGTGGACCCGCAACGAAATCATAGCCCTCTGCATCTGGGTAGTCGTATTCAATGCTTTCAACTACTGGGTGATGGGCTATCATCTGAAATCCATCGGAACACAAGTCGTCATCATATCAGCTTTCACTGCTATAGATATACTGATTATCTGTATCTTATATAAAAAAGGAATTTATCAGCATCTAGACAACATAAAAAAGAACATAGAAGAACTGAAAGACATATGCACCGAATAACACTTTTACTGGCCATTTTTCTGTTGATACCCGATGTGTACATCTATTTGGTACACATCGTAAAAAAGACTCAAAATATCCGAATACGACTTTCTTATTGGATGCCCACTCTGCTATTATCAGCCATTTATGTCTATTACATGTATCTGAGTGGTGATAATGCCTTGTCCAACCATACTCATAGCATCGGACGGCTGGCGGTAGGTATCATGTTATTTGCCGTTCCCAAAACCCTCTTCATGCTCTGCTCTTTAGTTGGCTTACTGATAAATTCTATCATCCGCCGCTGCCCTCGTCTACCGTTTAACATTATAGGTTTACTACTTGCTGCCATTAGTTTTGGCAACATCATCTACGGTGCCCTGTTTGGCATCAAACAGTTTGAAGTAAAACAGGTGGAATACAGTTCCCGACACCTACCCGCTGCTTTCAACGGCTACCGCATTGCACAAATATCAGACATTCACATCGGAAGTTGGGAGAAAGATCCCGCCTCCATACAGAAACTGGTAGATATAGTCAACGCCCAGAAGGCCGATATGATAGTCTTTACTGGTGACTTGGTCAACCAGCAAAGTCACGAACTGGACGGTTTCCAAGAGATTCTGTCACAGCTCCATGCACCTGATGGCGTTTACTCTGTATTAGGTAATCACGACTACGGAACCTACTACCGCTGGCCTACTGCCGATGACGAAAAGCAAAACCTGAACTACCTTATAGAACAGCAAAAAGCCATGGGATGGAAACTGCTGAACAACGAACATGCCATCATACGGCACAACGGTGACAGCATTGCCCTGATAGGTGTAGAAAACGACGGTGAGCCTCCCTTCCCGCAACATGCCGATCTGCCGCATGCCATAAAAGGAACCGAAGGCATGTTCAGTGTCCTGCTAAGCCACAATCCTACACATTGGCGTCGGGAAGTATTGCCAAAATCCAATATCGAGCTAATGCTGTCAGGACATACACATGCCATGCAGATGATTCTATTCGGACATTCGCTGGCTACCTTGAAATACCCCGAGTGGAAAGGCATGTATTACGAAGGCGAGCGTGCCTTGTATGTCAATATCGGTATTGGCTATGTAGGATTACCTTTCAGGTTCGGTGCCTGGCCCGAAATCACGGTCATCGAACTGAAACAGAAAGAATGACAAGAAAAAAAATCACTTTGGTATTCCCATTATCCATTATTCGATATTATCTTTGCATCCGGAAATACTGATAAATCAAAGAAGAATATGAGGATACTCTACAACATCTACCAAGTATGCTTTGCGTTGCCTGTCCTGCTGGTACTTACTATCCTGACCGCACTGGTTACCATCGTTGGCTCTCTGATCGGAGGAGCACATTTTTGGGGCTACTACCCTGGTAAAATATGGTCGCGCCTGACTTGTTATCTGCTATTGATTCCGGTAGAAGTTAAAGGTAGAGAAAAAGTACACAAGCACACCTCGTACGTTTTTGTACCCAATCATCAGGGAGCTTTTGATATTTTCCTGATATACGGTTTCCTCGGACGCAACTTCAAGTGGATGATGAAAAAGAGCCTGCGGAAAATTCCTTTTGTAGGCAAAGCTTGCGAAAGCGCCGGACACATCTTCGTAGATCGTAGCAATCCTAAAAAGATATTAGCAACTATGCGTCAGGCCGAATCTTCACTGACCAATGGCGTATCATTGGTTGTATTTCCGGAAGGAGCACGTACCTTCACAGGCCACATGGGCTACTTCAAACGAGGTGCTTTCCAGCTGGCTGACGATCTTCAACTGGCAGTCGTTCCCGTAACGATCGACGGCTCGTTCGAAATACTTCCCCGTACAGGCAAGTGGATACACCGCCATCGGCTGATATTAACCATACACGATCCAATCCCTCCCAAGGGAAAAGGACCTGAAAACATCAAGGCTACCTTGTCCGAAGCTTATGCCGCTGTCGAAAGTGCCCTACCCGAAAGATATAAGGGAATGGTTAAAAATCTGGACCAGGAAGTCCATTAAAAGAACAGCCTAAAAACAGTTGTCTTGTACTGATATAGGTAGACACATTTTAATAACAAAAATGTGAATCAACAATGAG
>NZ_JAULLJ010000067.1:0-6555 GCF_030518095.1 Bacteroides sp. ET489 | reverse complement strand
ATTAATACTCAGATTAATAGTCCTATCCATATTTTTTCGTCTGCAAATATCGGATATAAGAAATCATAGAAAAAGGTCATATTAAAGATAGAATTGTCCCTATTAATCAACAAAGTTGCATAATAGGAATTTATAAAATACATTTGTTTCAAAAAAACGAGTAAAGATGAAAAAGATAGAGTCTATATCAATTCAGCAGCTTGATAATAAAAAGCTTGCCCAAAACAGATTAAAATCTGACATATTGTTATCTGCTAACCTTGGTTTTGACGATACGCTATTCAAACATCCAAGCCGAATGGATGCATTCGCTGCCATTTTTTGTGTCAGTGGTAAGGCAGAAGTTCAGATAAACCTAAAGAAATATGTTCTAAAAAGCGGAACTTTAGCCCTTCATGTTCCTGAAAACATTATTCAGATCAATTCTTGTGAAAATCTGATTGTATATCCATTTATTATATCATCAGAATTCATACAAAAGATACATTTTGAAACCAAAGATCTGATGAACCTGTATATGGCAGCCAAAACTTCGCCTGTATTAGACTTACAATATGAAGATATTCATATATTAGAAAAGTACTATTATTTAATGGAGAGCATACTGCAATCGGAAACAACCTACAAAGACCGTATGATTATCGGGGTAACAAGTTCTTTTTTATATAAGATATATGATATACTTATCAAGAAACTAAAAGAAAAGGAGTACACAAGAAAAATACCCGAACGATGTGAAATTGTATTTGAAGATTTTATTAAAGAACTCAATCTATTTAATGGCACCAAACACTCTTTGTCATTCTTTGCACAAAGACTAAACCTTACCCCAAACTATCTTTCGTGTAGAGTAAAAGAATACAGTGGCAGAACTGCAACAGAATGGATTGAAGAATCTGTAATCCTTGAAGCCAAAACGATGTTAAAACATACCAACCTAACCATTCAGGAAATCGCCTATAAATTAAACTTTCCAACACAAACGTTTTTCGGCAAATACTTCAAACGTATAACTGGCATTTCACCGAAACAATATCGCATGTCTTAAAGAATATAACCGACTAAACTGTTATACTATAACTTGAGGAAATAATATACTGATCAAGAAACACACCACTTTTTACCAAAGCAACCTTTTTACTTTCCAACCACTTAACACTAGTTCTGCTAAAGAAATAACTACTTCCTCAATAAAAAAAGCCGCTGAGAAATCAGCGACTTTTTTTATTCATGTGGAGCTGGAGGGATATTCCCCTACTCTTTCAAACTACTGATTTATAGGACAGTGTATTTTTGTCTATTTGTCTATTCGTCTGTTTTTGGCGATTTCTGTCTGCTATATTTTTGAGGTTACATTGACCTCTCAAAGTTTTTATAATTAAGAACTTTTGACTTGAAATACATTATTTCCTGCTTATGCCTATTCAGTTTATTCAATGTTGAATGTGAATAATGACAAGCATCTGTATCGTTCAGGAAGTCATATAAATCTGTTATTTTATCTCCCCGCAACTTACTAAACATATAAGCCCTGTCGGAAGAAGATAATTGCATAAAATATATCAATGACACCAATTCTTCAAGGCTAATTGCCATTTCATCAAAAAAGAATGTGGACGAATTGTATAATATATGAATGTTGATATAATCCAATAATATCCACATTCTTCCTTTTTTGAAAGAACGTTTAAATGAATGAGGATTGTATTCTCCACGGTGTTTCATTTGCTCATACTGAACCGGATAGATTTTATCCGTATCTTCCTTAAACCCAAAGTGAAGTAGAATATCAACCAATTCCTGTCCTGCTGAATATTCCATGACGGCTATCCTCTTTTTAGAGCACACAATTTTTTTAACTTGCACTGATATTTATCCCAAAGCTCTGAGTCCAACTTTCTACCAGAAGGGTTTGTAGCATCGTCATAGAACCAGATCCGTACTATCTCATTCTTTTCATTGCGGTTAATTGAGGTTGGACTTGCCGCCAAACTTTCCAGCAATTTGTCCGTGATCCCCTCATAACGGCAAAAGAATGGGGAATTATCTTCTATCCTTCCATGTTCCTTGCTTCCTAAATAGGTATACTCCCGATTGAAAAAACACCATTCACCTTTATCGTTCCGCACCATACCATAGGGCAGATTGATTCTGAAAAAATCAGTCATAAAATCTATATTATTTTAAATCCAACAATTTCAAGTTCTTGTCTCCAAACAGAAGTTTTAACGCCTGCTCCTTTTTCTCATCCTTCAACTGAATGGTGATAGATGCAGTCACCTCCTCACTATCCTTTCTTGCCGGCTGGTAAACTTCTGGGTAAGTGAAAAGGTCTATCAGTCGCATTCCAAGACCTTTTGCCATTTTAGAAAGTTGCCATATAGTAAAATTGGTTATTCCATTAATAGCTTTACTGAACTGTGCCTGAGACATACCTGCATATCCAGCCACGGCAATCTGAGTTAGATTCCTGTCATTCAATATCTTTCTTATATTTTCAGTGACCGGATGCGGCCCCTCTGTTCTCTTTGCTTTCATACTTGAAATTTACGAATTGAATCCCAGCATATTATTTCTTTTAATGAATAATTTATTCAAAAAAACAGCTAAATAATTTCTTAAAACGAAATATTATTATTTCCTTTGCATCGAAATAAATCTTAGACAAATGTATAACAACGATTCAATCCCCACAATAGCGAAAATACGCTATAAGTTCCGTAAAGGCTACCTGCAGGTGAGCCTGGCAGATAAAACAGAACTAAGGAAGGAACTGATGCAGGCGTTAGGCATAAGCCGGCTGACGTATTTCTCAGTCGTGCTAAACCGCGGCATCGTTAACATCAGCCTCCCCCGCTACGAGGCCATCAACCACATCTTCGCCCGCCGAGGCATCACCGACGTATGGACCACCGAGGAAGCATAGCCACACTGACCGTCCGAGAGGGGCAAGTGGCCGAGCGCATCGCCTGGGGTGCCTCGCAGAAGGAGGTGGCCGATGACCTGGGCATCTCCCGCTACACGGTGGACAACACGTTGCGGAAAATCTATCAGAAGCTGCATATCGGCAAAATCAACGAGTTGTCGGCCTGGTGGTTCTGCACGACGTTCGGCATCAGCTTCGACCTCTCGCCACTGAAACGCACCATCGGAGCCATCTGCCTGACCTGCCTGTTCATCGGCGGGGAGATGATGGACAACTACCACTTCTGCCGGTACCGGACAGGACGAGTAAGAATAGAACACATCGAACGAATAAGAGAATAACCATTATGACCAAAATCAAAAGATACAAGCTCGATTCTGACATGTACCAGTTCCACAAGGACTTCCTCCGCCTTCTTCCTGACATCAAAATGGAAGGGATAAAAGACGGGCTGATGTGCGTGGTGAACCGTTATGTGACGATAGATATCATCGCACTTGACAAGGAATTAAGGCGTATATATCCAGACGAATGGGAGCACATGTCGATGATAGAGATGATAGAAAAGCATTACGGCCACGAGGCTGTACAATTCATAAATGCAGTTATATGATATACGGATATTTACGAGTGTCGTCAGACGAGCAGGACGTCAACTCACAGAAGCAAGGGGTCGATAAATTCGCCGAAGAGCACGGCTGGCATATAGACCAATACATCACCGATGAAGGCGTATCAGGAGGAAAAGACCCCGACAAACGAAACCTTGGGCCTCTGCTGAAATTGCTGCAAAAGGGCGACATCATCATCAGTTCGGAGATAAGCCGCCTTGGCCGTGACCTGTACATGGTGATGGACATCCTTCACTTCTGCATGGAGCGCGGCTGCATCATCTACACCGTGAAAGATAAATTCATATTGGGTGATGATATCCAGAGCAAGGTATTAGCTTTTGCCTTTGGCCTGTCCGCCGAGATAGAAAGGCAGATGATACGCCAACGCACAAAGGAAGGTTTGAGGTTGCGGATGAAAATAGGTGTGCTGCTTGGCAGGCCACCCGCTGTCAGCCCTTCGGTTTCCGAACGGTTTGAAGCCCAAAAGGAAGCCATCTTGGAGCAGCACCGTTGGGGCGTACCGAACAGGAGGCTGGCCGAGAATTTCCACACCACCCGCAACACCATCGACCGCTTGCTGCTATCATGGGGCGTGAAAGATTTCGATAAAAGCTGGTACAAAAGGATGCGTGAAAAGAAGAAGGCGGAAGCCAGGAATAATCGCATGATGAAGTACAAGGATGAACCATTCAAGTGCGTCAGCATCGACCGGGAATTGATGAACGGGCTGATATTGGAAGACTTGACAATCCCCCAGATTGCAGAGCGCCTTCCGCAATACAGCTACGAACAGATATATGACACCATCCTCTGCGACCTGGAGTTCAACAACCTTTACCGGAGGCACGGGCAAAAGAAAATAAGGAAAAGCAAATGACTGAAAGACCAGCGGCAAGGTACGCACGACCTGAAAGGCAGAAGTCTCGCATGACAGCCCGGAACAGACGGGCACACCTCCCCTCTACACCCGAATGGTAGCGGGCAAAGGGATATAAGTCCACACAAAGGCCTGGGAGCGACGGCGGTTCGATTCCGCCAAGGGGAGCCAGACGATTTATGAACCAACAAAAAAATGTATGAAGATGAAAACAGAAAAGCTTTCACTGGACACCCGCGTGGCCAACGCGCTGGTGGCCAGAATCACCGAAGAACGATGGCCGGTGCACGCACAACCGGGCATCCCCTTCCGCACGGAGAACGGCAACCACATGGCGGACGTCACCGTGGAGTACGAAGACGACTTCCCATTTGGCGGGAAACTGGACGAGACCATCAACCGAGTGTTTAACTTAACACCTGAAGAACCATGACCGTACAAGAACTAATTGAGAGACTCGAAGAGTGCGACCCTGAGGCGGAAGTGTACCTGAATACAGGCGACCTGAACCTGATGGAAATTAGCAGCGTGAAAGAACACATACCGACGGATTCAGTAATAATAGGTTAAAGGACTATGGGAGAAGAATCTATATATGGTGTATGATTGAAGATGTTCATAGTTGTGAATACTTTATTTACTGATTTATGAAAGAAAACAATGTTAAAATAGAATTTGATACTATTCTCGAATATAGAGACGGTAAGGTATTCGTTGAAAAAATGAATACAAATACAATCCCAGCAATGCTGGCATGGAGTCTTATTGATGCATTGAATAAAACTATTATTGAATATTACGAGGAGGAGAAACAATGAAATGGACGCATGAGCCAGGTGAAGCTTTCTCCGTCTTGGCTTTGAATCAGGATGAAGTTAAACGATTGGTTGAAGTACTCGCTCAGCACGCACGCAAAAATGTAAGGATGAAGTATGAGAAGTACAAAGATATTCATGATAGTGGAGAAGCAACAGACAGGCAGAATGACTTGATGTTTAAGTATGAGGAACAATTCAAATTAATCGATAAAATTATACTATATGCTAGGTCATGATAATTGGATATATTGTGTCAAATATAGAAACCCCATCGAATGTGAATGAAAAAGGAAAGATGTTACAATCATGGGCCATTGAAATGCTTTCTTATCTAATTATAGAAGGAGATACCGCATTGAACTTAATGATAGAAACTATTAAAGAATGTGTTAATAGAATGAATGAAGCATTCCCCAGCACATCACTATGTATGATTGAAGTCCACAAAAACAAAAGAAATGGTTACATAGAATGTTATACCCAAAATAAAAAAGAAATGAAAGTATTCCGTATTTCTTATCAAATGATTAGAGGTGTACTACGAGAGTTGGAATGCAATAAAAAAATTGAGAAACAAACAATAACCCAAGAATAGCCACACATGAATAGAGTTTACAAACCAAATTTAAAAGCCGGTTCCCGTGTTCGTGTACTCAACACCAATGAACTCGGTACGATTGCCGAAAAATATCTGATTCGAAAGAACGGACAAGCGAAAGTATACTGCAACGTTAGACTTGACAATAAACCCGACCAAGATACCTAGTACTTTATAGACAAACTGGGCGACACAAAAGAATGCGCAATCGTGAAATCAACCGACGATAGAGGTCGAACATTGATTATTAAAGTGACGAAATATTACGATAAGCCTAAAGACAACTTGAACATTGTTATGGAATCAGAGGACGGAAGCATCCTTTTGGACCACAAATATGGTCTTCATTTCTACCTGGCGACTCTGTTATTGAAAGCTTTGACCGAAGAGTCTGACGAATAATTCCGTCCTTGACATAAACCAATAATTGAATCAATTTTGCCGGGTAATTTCTGGCTACCCGTATAAAACTAACGAACCATGACATTTACTCAAGATGATATCAGACGCATAAAAGACGCCAGCGAGGGCAGGCTTGTCGATGTAATCAGCGACTTCCACGAACTACGCCGGAAGGGGAAAGACTACGTTTGCGACTGCCCTGTGTGCAAAGGTAAGGACAAGCTGAGCATATCCCCGGCGAAAAAAATGTTCAAGTGCTGGGTCTGCCCGACCGTGAAAGGAAAAAACGCGCTTGCCTATCTGATGTCGGCGGAGGACAT
>NZ_JAULLJ010000066.1:0-6645 GCF_030518095.1 Bacteroides sp. ET489 | reverse complement strand
ATGAATATTGGTTATAGTCTATTATGGCTTATTTTATTTTGACCAATATTGAGGATAACTGTTATTAACATAAGTACCGTTTCCTAAACGTTGGTTACACCAAACTTTAGCTGCAACATCAGAACCACTTACTGCATTAACAATTGTAATTTGACCATTATTTGTCAACACACCTTCAAAACCATACTTACCAAGTTTAGTAACGTTGTTCTTTTCGAAGGTAACTTTCTGAGCTTTATCAACAGTCATGTTCTTTGCAATGACTTGGCTACCATTCTTAAATGTAAGAGTTGTTACTTTGTTAACAATAATGTCTTTTCCTACTGTCAAAATCTTATCTTCTCTTAAATTAACTGCACCAGTTAATTCATTGTTGCTTGCATTGGCAATAACATTTTTGAATACTACATCACCAGTAACAGTAAGGTTCTCACCGAAATAAGTGTGATGACCACCATCAACAGTATAGTTACCATCGATTGTTAAACCAGCATGATAAAGATCAACTCGTCCGCTCTTAATAGTAAAGCTTCCAATAGTTGTAGCAATCACTTCATTATCTTGATTTGTTGCTGCATTTATTCTCAGTGTATTAGCCTTATTACTTGTTGTTGCGTCAATGGCAGATTCAAACTTCATTAATTTGCTTTCGTTGTAAGGAACATAAATACCATTGTCTTTATTGGGCTGCAGGGTATATTCTTTAATGAAGTCTCCATTGCCAATATTGGCATTATCTCCATACACAAAGCGTAAAGTTGTAGTCGGACGGATACCATTCAAGTCAATGGCATTGTTATAACGGATAAGAGAGTTTACTTCGCAAATGAATTCAGCATTACCTTTGTTTTCAATTCTATATCCACTTAATGTAGAACCTACGTAGTCAGTGAATGTCGCACCGTCTTCATTGGTAAATGTTCCCTCTGCGCTGTTGTTATCAATATTACCTTTATTATAGATGTCACCATGGTTAGTGAATGTTGCTCCTTCAGACATCAACAGTACACCATCTTCTCCTACATTACCATTACCGTTAACTGTAATAGAAGCTCTGTAGTCGGCGTCAGCAGAACCATTTGTCAACTGTCCTCCTTCCAAGCTGAACTTGGTCTTTAAGGCAATATTCATTTTACCTTCGTTGAGGAAAGTTCCTCTAGCCACAACTTTATTAGAATTATTGTTGATCAGTTCTATTTCAGGTACACGGTCGGGATGGAGTTCTCCTTCTTCGTCTGTCGGTTCGAACTTGCTGTATACATCACCGTTGAATACAACATTTTGGCTATACAAGTTCAGCTTCGTTCCATACAGGTTCAGTTCTGTTCCTTCAGCTGTCGTAACGTCAATCAAAGTCAAGCTTGCCTTGCCCTTATTGCAACAACCTTGAGGCTCATTTTCAATATTGGCATCGAATTCAACATTTCTGAACATGTAATTTACATTACCATTTTCAATACCACCCAAAGTTAGAAGATTCTTTTCACCGTTCAAATCTTCATCGCTATTTATCATAACAGGGTGTGTTGAAGTCTTATAATATTGATCTTGTACTTGCTTGGTCAATGTGATGTTATCCAGCAGTTGGACTGTACGGGGAGCTACTTTTTCATCGTTAGCATTTGTTCTAGCCTTTGTAAATGCGTCGATGAATGATTCTTCATCGTAGGCGTAGTTTACGTTTTCAAATGTTGCAATAACAGTGTCGTTATATTTTACTTGATTGCCAATGAAATTCAGTGTTAAGTTTTTAGGTTTGTTGGCTTCAAATGTTATATTGTCTAATGAAGGAATATTGATTTCAGCTACACGACCATCCTTATCTACAATCAAGACTCTCATATCCTGGAATGTATTAGGTAAGAAAGGCACATAGAATGTTGTTGTGCCAAAATATGGAAGAATATTCAAACAATTACCTTTTTCGTCATGAGTCTTTACAACTAACGTAGAGGCAGCTTCATTACCCTGATAGCTAGTCATATAAACATCTGTTGTCAATGTACCGTTAGCGATATTTTCTTTGATTTTCTTGGCAGACAAAGCCATCTTTGTGATGAATGCCTTTTCGCCCTTGCTCAGTAATACGATTTCTTTGATATCGGCATCTCCGTTGAGTTTGAAATTGATACCAGAAGTCAGCATTTTGGTAGAAAAAGCACAAGCTTCGTCGCCACCGTTGATGGCAGCTACATAACCTACGTTGAAACTGTTCTCGCTCATCAACTGAGAAGGATCTGCTACTGTATATGAAGTAGTCAAAGTCTCATCTGCTTTAATATCCAACGTCAGAATTCTGTTTTGTTCTGCAGTTACAGGTGCATTCCAGAAGCTGTTATTATATGGGAAATATACGATGTATTCTCCAGCGTAGATTGTTCCATTGTCAGATTTAAACATACCTGTGGCATAATCAAATGACTGACCAGCTTTCATAGGTTCCCATCTAGTATCATTCCATTGAGCTACCGGAGTCAAATCTTCGTTCCAGTTGTGATACTCACCATTTTCGAGAACGCCACAGTGGAGTTTAGGAGTTTTTTCTCCTGAATACAGCCATCCTACGTGATCGAACTTGATGTTGGTATATACTTTATCGCCTGTCACATCAGTCGGTCCTCCATACTCCGGAGTACCTACACCTGTCCAACACAGACCAATGTTTTCTGTGCTAGTTACTTTCCCGTTTACGGTAGTAGGTCTCCAGAGAAATCCAGTTCCTTCGAACGCTTTCGTATTTGCGTCTGCCTCTATACTGACACCCAACATTGGGGCTTTAACCAATTCGCCCAAGCCATCATGTCCCACTGACGATGCTTCTTGGGTGAAATCTTCATTGGTACAAGCAACCATAGTTGCTGCAGCCATTGCTAAAAATAAATATTTGCTTTTCATTATCAAACTATTTAGTTAATATCCTTTCTTTTTCTCGATTACAAATCACCTCCGTCGCCTATGTCTTCACCTTGACTACCTGCAAATCCTTTCTCGATTGCCACCTCCAGAACTTCCACTTCCGGAGCTACATAAAACTTTTCCATTTCCATAATTTTAGTTTTTAATTGTTAGTAAATAAATTAATGTTTATTAGTATTTCGTTCTCGTTTTTCGTTTAGTTATCGTTGCATGTGGTGCGACATACCTTATTATAAAATTAACTCTTTTTAGCGTATCACACGCTGTATATTGTTAAGCCATGAAAATTATCGTAAATCCTTTCTTCTTGTATCGAGCTATGCTCTATATATAATAAGGTGTAAATTCCAACCTCTTTTTGCTGTTTGATTTATCTTCGGATTTATTCGTTTATATTACGCTAATCTGCTGTATATCTGTATATTAACATACTATTCAACAGCGCATAATTCAGGCTGCAAAGTAACTAACTTATTTCCTAAATACAAAATAAATTTCGTATTTTTTGTACTCATCGAAAAGTTAAAGTCACTTTTAAACCCTCCAAGGTCATCCTGCCTAAGCCTTCCTGCCCTTATCGAGCTTGCGTCTTCGAACGAACTTCCTTCTGTCATGGTTATTATTTACTCCTTTCTTATATCTTTCGTCAAAATATTTATGCTTTTTCAGGGTCAAAGATAGGGCTTTTCTAATTAACTACAAACAAAAACACATTTTTTTCTTTCGAAAAACTAAAAAAAGTTTTCAAATTTCTGTTTTTCGGCTTTGGAAAGGCATTCAGTAAGTATTTACTAACTTCTTTGTTTCGCCTTTTTGATTCCTTTTACCCTAATTTCACGTTCATTTTGTCGCCCAAATATTCCGATTACTGACTTCTTCCAGTTTTGTAACACAAATGTAACCCGATTTTTTCTTCTTGTCAAGATATGGTATTTGTTAAGTAGATTTCTTATACGGGTAACGCTTGTATGGTTGCGGAACAACACTTGTGTGGCTCGCGAGCAACACTTGCACGGCTCATGAGCCACACTTGTGTCGCTCACGAGTCATGCAGGCTTTAGGGGGATGGATACCCGAATCGACTTTAAGATCTGAATCCGGTGATTGACCGCAATCTCTATGTTGATTTTTAGTAATTCGGCGATTTGGGGAGAGAGCAGTATTTCATTATGACGTGCTAACTACCTACTTTTTCTGTCTAATGTAGATGTTTTTGTTCGCCAAGTGCCACTTGACGGACGTAATGTGCCACCTGGTGAAGTGCAATATCTGTTTATGGCCCGGACAGATAACCTGAACAAGCAATCATTAGAATTGGTTTGTGCGAATTCGGCTTCACGCCTTCACCTCTGAAGAAGTCACCTGAATGACAGATAGATACGGTGAAAGATAAGGCTTCAAGCACGGTTCACTATAGGTGAAAGCAAATAATGACCGATTTGCATCTTTCACCGTAACAGGTTAACGGTAAGCGCTTTATGGTGAAACTTCACTAGGGAAAGATGTGTTTATTCTTTGTGAAAGGTACAAAGCTCCTTGAACGGAACAAAATGTTTCACGCTTTCGGCTGGTGAAAGGTTATTTCGACCTTGTAAACGTCGGTAAATCTTCACTTCCACTGATAGATGTTTTCTGCATGATGACACCATGATGAGTTCTTCGGTTTTTGAGTTCATAAGTCTGTGGAGCCATAAGTAATTGTCTTACTTTAACTTAAATACTAAAAACGTACAAACGAATAAACTTGCCTATTTATCTTTGTCTTTGGATTATGCCTGGCGGCCTGTCTCCCGGACTAGCGACCTGAGTTGTAATCGGGTTCTAACGGAGCAGGTTTTGAGCTGCAGGCATACCTTATTATATTAACTCTAAATTCAAATGCCATGAAGAAAAACTTCTTGTATCTGAAATGTAGCGATGAATTGAAGGTGCATTTCAATTTGAAGCAAATGAGAGAGAAAGACCAGCTGACACAGATCATGCTGGTGATGACATTGAACAGACGTAGAGTCAGGATGTACACTGGATTGCGGGTGAAGCCGCGTTTCTGGGACAAGGAATCGTATCGTTGCGTGACCGAGGGACGAATCAGTAAGCGCGACCGCCTGGGGCTGGAAAACATCAACCGACAGATCAACCGGATGGAGCGGGCACTGAGCGATGCAGACGAACACTTGGCTACTTGCGGCGAGTATCTGACGGAAAGTGTGTTGCGACGGGTGATAGACGAAGTGCGGTCGGAGTCGTTCACCAGCGAACATCCGTTGCAATACCTCCGCCGGTTGGCTCAAGACTATATGAACGAAATCAACCGTCGGGGAAAGCATGGCAACGAGAGCTCGAAGAATACTTATCTGACAGCCGTAGCCCGTCTGGAAGACTATAACCGGACGCGAAAGGTGCCAATCACTTCGTTCAATGATTTCGACCGGAGGTTTTTTATCGACTTTACTAATTATCTTTACAATTACAGGTTCGGAAAGAAGTTGGAAAAGAACTATACTCAGAATACGGTCATCAACACGCTGAAAGTTCTGAAAAATTTGCTCCATCGGGCCTACGACAACGAGGTGACTAGTAACGACTATTTCAAGAAAGTGCAAACCTCGCTTCCGGCCGATGTCAGCGAACCGGTTTACCTGCGGGAAGACGAGATCAAGAAGCTGGCCACGATGGAGAACCTGACGAATGCCGAACGGGAAGTGAGAGACGCTTTCGTCATTGCCTGCTACACGGCTCTGCGCTTCAGCGACCTGCGCCGACTGAACGAAGCAGAGATCGGCGACGGAGTCATATCGCTGTATCAGACGAAAACGAAAGAGAAAGTAGCCATCCCTATCCTGAAGGAAATAGCCCCTCTGATCACTTATTATCAGAGTCAGGGTTTCCCTATTATAAATAAGGTAAGGGCCAACCGGGTCATCAAGCAGCTGGCCGAGCGTTGCCACCTGGACGAAATGGTAAGCTACCGTGAATTCCGAGGAGGAAACGCCACGCTGCACACGGCTCCGAAGTATAGCCTGATCAGTTTTCACACGGCACGTCGCAGCTGCGTGACCAACCTCTACAAACGGGGTTATCCGGTGAATTATATCATGACCTTGTCGGGGCACCGCTCCATGCAGGCTTTTCAGCGCTATATGCGTGCTTCGTCTAAGGAAATGATGTCGAAGTTCGTTCATCTGCTAAAGAAAGACAAGGCGATAGCGGTGTAAGTAATATTCCGCTAACCCTATTATCCTTCTCCTGACCGGGAAGCAATCAGTCCCCAGTAATCTGACCGTTCGTCTTTGCGATGGCCAACATCCCTTCTTAAGCAGTCTACATGCCTCTTAAAAGATACGGTTCGTTTTCTGCAAGCAACTGGACACTGTTGAATATTCGGAAAACTATCCGAACGGGATGGTGTCAGGAACTGGTGCTGATGCTTTTCGGCCTTTTCCCTCTCATTTCTGCCTATCTTATAGAAACCAACGCCTTACACAAAAGCTGCTTTGGTGCCAAAAACTGGTATCATACATTTCTTCCGTCAGATATCTCAAACTTCCCATTTTATGTTAAGAAACTGTTTGACAACTTGTTAATCTTCAAACCTCTTTTTCTCCTGTAATTCCACCGTCTTTTACATCGAATAAAACGCCCTTCCTTACGCCGTTGATTATCAGTAAAATACCATCGAAACCTATTTAGGAAATAAGTTAGTTACTTTGCAGCCTGAATTATGCGCTG
>NZ_JAULLJ010000065.1:0-6678 GCF_030518095.1 Bacteroides sp. ET489 | reverse complement strand
ATGCGCAGAACGCTGCAAAATGAAACAGGGACTGTTAAATCTGCACTTTCATCGGGTAATGATTAGGAAACCGTTCTTTTGCTTTAATCTGCTTTAAGACGGTTTTCAACTGTCTGCCCAACTTCTGCGTTTTTCCTCTAACTCCCTAATTATCAAATCCTGTTGCGTTAATCTGCTGCAATTCGGCGGATATTCCAGAGATTTTTTGTATGTTTGCCAAAACTAAAACCAAAAATTCTTGAAAATGAAGACAATGAATTACGCAAAGATATGTATGCTGTGTGTATTTGCTCTGCTTCTCACCGCTTGCGGAAAGGATGACGACAGCACAAGCAACATGAATGCCAAGCTGTGTCGGACCTGGGTCGAGGAATATACGGAAGGTGACGTAACCTATACGCATCAGCTCATCTTTACACAGAACGGCAACTCCGGTCAGGAACTGAAAAAGAAATATGATCATACCTCAAGTACGGCCAACACGGAGACACGAGACTTTACCTGGAAATGGGAAGACGGCACAATGGAATGTTTAGTGCTGAGTTACGGAGCGGGAGATGTGAAATATCTGGAGAATGTTTGGATACGCGAACACTATCTCAGTGGAAAGCTCGATGGGGTACTGATTATGATGACAGATGCCAATTACGTAAAATAATGCGATATGAAAACAGCTATTCAATATGCGAAAATGTGTATCCTGTGCCTATCACTTGCATTGACGTCATGTGCACAGGATGATGAGACTATTTTTGAGTCGGTAACAGGTTATACGTGGGTAGGGGATCTCGGATTTACGGACGACTTTGGAGAACCTCTGGAAAGCGGGCTCTACTTTGACTATAGTGGTTTTGGCACAGACGATCAGTGCTATTACGATGATCCGAGCGGCATCATTGTATGTTCGTTGCCATTCCGATGGAAAATAGAAGACGGAACATTGTCGTTGGACTACGGCAATCAGTATCCTCTGCTGGAAATACGTGATGTCTATGTGACATGGGAAAAGATAACCGGAACCTTGTACGTTGACGGTTATGTAGAAAGAGGAGTTACCTTATACAAATACTGATTGCTTAAGGAGGGATGGTAAGCCTTACCATTCAGGAAATACATGTTAGGCACGGGTTACACGAAATAACGCAGGGAAAAATCTGCAAATCTTCGTGTAATTCGTGCCTAATTGACTAAATACAGTGCAACAGGCATTGCACTCGCAGTGCAATAGTTAGTGCACTGACAGTGCAATAGCTACTGCACTCACAGTGCAACAGTTACTGCACTCGCTCCAGCCAGTTACTTTTTTAGGAACAGCTTCTTGAAGTCGGCCGGATAGGGAGTTTCAAACGCCATTTCCTCGCCTGTAACAGGATGATAGAAGCAGAGCTTGAATGCATGCAGAGCCAGCCGACCGATGGGATTTACATCTTCCAGGCCATAGCGTCCGTCACCCACAATGGGATGCCCGAGGTCCTGCATGTGGACACGGATCTGATTCTTGCGCCCGGTTTCCAGATTCAATTCGAGCAACGAATAGTTATTGGCCCGTTTAATGGTTCGGTAATGTGTAATGGCTTCCTGTCCGCCATCATCCGTAGGGCTTGAGTAAACGTACAGCTTCCGGTCTGTCAACCACGAACGCACCGTCCCGGCATTTTGCTCCATATCGCCGGCTACGACAGCTACGTAACGGCGGTCGAATACAATCTTGTGCCAGTTGTCGCGCAACGTGTGCTGCGTTTTCTCGTCCTTGGCAAACATCATCAGTCCCGAAGTGTCACGATCCAACCGATGTACGATGTACACGCGGTTCTGCCTGCCTGAACGTTTTACGTATTCATTCAATATGGTATAGGCGGTCCGTTCTTTCTGACGTTCGGTATTGACCGAGAGCAGCCCCTGCATCTTTTCAATTACAATCAGATAAGCGTCCTCATATACGATTCTGACCAGCTTATTATGGAATTCCTTCTTCCCTTTGTCACGACTTATCTGAACTTTCATCCCCGGTTTCAAGGGGAAATTATACTGAGTGGTGATGACACTGTCCACATAGACAACCCGTTTGCTTAACAACGTTTTCAGTTTGGTGCGGCTGGCCTGAGGCATTTTTGCGGCCAAAAATTCCATCAATTCAGCCGGTTCTTTCACCCAATAATCGGTATATTGTGTACGCGCTTTGGCTACAATCTTTTCTTTTGTCACAGCTTATACTCTTTTTATAAATTAGATGATTCTATTTTAAATTCGGCGCTCCAGCAGTACGACATTTTCCACATGATGCGTATGGGGAAACATGTCAACCGGCTGAACTGCTTTCACTTCGTAATCTACATCGAGCAACTGCAGATCGCGTGCCTGTGTTGCCGGATTGCAGCTGACGTAAACAATGCGTTGTGGCTTGGCAAACAGGATGACGTTGATGACGTCGGGATGCATCCCGGCACGGGGTGGGTCGGTGATGATGACGTCGGGACGTCCGTACTGGCTGATAAAGTCCTGAGTCAGGATGTCCTTCATGTCGCCGGCAAAGAACAATGTATTCTTAATACCGTTGATTTCAGAGTTCGTCTTGGCATCCTCGATCGCTTCGGGGACATATTCAATACCAATTACCTGACGGGCCTGCCGCGAAACAAAGTTTGCAATGGTACCGGTACCCGTATAGAGGTCGTAAACAAGTTCGTTACCGGTCAGTTGAGCAAAGTTGCGTGCTACTTTATACAGATTGTACGCCTGTTCGGAATTAGTCTGATAAAACGACTTGGGACCCACCTTAAAGCGCAAGCCTTCCATCTCTTCGTAAATATGGTCGTTACCTTTGAACGTATATACGTCGAGATCGGTAATCGTATCGTTGCACTTATTATTAATAATGTATAGCAGCGACGTTATTTCAGGGAAAGTGTCGGCCACGTATTGAAGCAGTTGTCTGAAACGTTCCATCTCTTCATCCTGCTCAATCTTGCACACCACGATCACCATCAGCTCATTCGTCGTGGACGTACGTATAATCAGGTTGCGCAACATACCTTCGTGTGTCCGCAAATTGATGAAGGAATAATTGTGTTCGTAAGCATAATCGCGTATCGCATTACGGATGCGATTGGATATATCATCCTGTAACCAGCACTTTTCGATGGCCAGCACCTTGTCGAACGCATTTGGAATATGAAATCCAACCGCATTCATCTGCTCATAGACGACATCCTGCTTTACCTCTTCCGGCGTAAGCCAGCGCTTATTCGAGAAAGTATATTCCAGTTTGTTCCGATAAAACATTGTTTTTTCCGAACCCAATATGGGAGAGATTTCCGGCAACTTGATCTTTCCGATGCGTGTCAGGTTGTCGGTCACTTGCTTCTGTTTGTACTTAATCTGTTCGGAATAGGGTAGTATCTGCCATTTGCATCCCCCGCAAACTCCATAATGCTGGCAGAACGGGACTGCTCTTACAGGCGAATATACATGGAATTTTACTGCTTCGGCCTCGGCGTAATGATGCTTCTTCCGCTTAATCTGCAAATCTACAACGTCACCCGGTACCACATAAGGTACAAAAATGACCAAATCATCCACTCGTGCAATGGCTTTTCCTTCGGCAGCCACATCTGTAATTTCCACCTTCTCCAATAAAGGCAGTTCTTTTCTCTTTCTTGCCACTTTTACTCCATTCTAATAAATTCGCCGACAAAAATAGACATTTTTTCTGGAATAATCTCTATGAAACGGAATATTAAATATTGCAATGTCGAAATTGCATTTTGAGAGAAGTTTTTCTTCGAAAAAGTTTTCTAATATGTAAAATATCCTTAGATTTGCGACCAGAAAAAGAAAAAACACAATCAAAAACTTTAAATTTTTTATTATGGACAAAAAAAGAGTTTATACCTTTGGTAATGGTCAGGCAGAAGGAAAAGCCGATATGCGCAACCTTTTAGGCGGTAAAGGCGCCAATCTTGCCGAAATGAATCTAATAGGGGTTCCGGTTCCTCCCGGTTTTACAATCACAACAGAAGTTTGTACCGAATATTATGAGATGGGACAGGAAAAGATTGTAGCTTTACTGAAAGATGAGGTAGAAAAGGCCATTGTACATATAGAAACTTTAATGCGTTCAAAATTTGGTGATGTAGCCAATCCTTTATTGGTTTCCGTACGTTCGGGTGCACGTGCTTCAATGCCCGGTATGATGGATACCATCCTTAATCTCGGATTGAATGATGATGTTGTTGAAGGACTTGCTCGCAAGACCGGGAATGCACGTTTCGCTTGGGACTCTTATCGTCGTTTTGTTCAGATGTATGGCGATGTTGTACTCGGTATGAAGCCGACAAACAAAGATGATATCGACCCGTTCGAAGCCATCATTGAGGATGTAAAACATACAAAAGGCGTAAAACTGGACAACGAATTAGAGGTTGACGACCTGAAGGAACTGGTAAAGAGATTTAAGGCAGCCGTAAAAGAACGTACCGGAAAAGATTTCCCGACTTGTGCTTACGAACAACTTTGGGGAGCCATTTGTGCCGTATTCAATTCCTGGATGAACGAACGCGCTATCTTATACCGTAAGATGGAAGGGATACCCGACGAGTGGGGTACAGCCGTTAGCGTACAGGCTATGGTGTTCGGAAATATGGGCGACACATCAGCAACAGGTGTTTGCTTCAGCCGTGACGCCGCTACAGGAGAAGACCTGTTCAACGGTGAATACCTGATTAATGCACAGGGTGAAGATGTAGTTGCCGGTATCCGTACTCCGCAACAGATCACTAAAATCGGTTCGCAACGTTGGGCCGAACTGGCAGGTATCAGCGAGGAAGAACGTGCTTCTAAATATCCGTCCATGGAAGAAGCCATGCCTGAAATCTACAAGGAACTGGATGCTTTGCAAACCAAACTGGAAAACCACTATCGCGACATGCAGGATATGGAATTCACCGTACAGGAAGGCAAATTGTGGTTCCTCCAGACACGTAACGGAAAACGTACCGGTGCAGCAATGGTTAAGATTGCCATGGACTTGCTCCGTCAGGGAATGATTGACGAAAAAACGGCACTGATGCGTTGCGAGCCTAACAAGCTGGATGAATTGCTTCACCCGATATTCGATAAGACTGCCTTGAAGCAAGCCAAAGTGCTGACTCGCGGTCTGCCGGCATCTCCGGGTGCAGCTTGCGGACAAATCGTATTCTTTGCTGATGATGCAGCCGAATGGCGTGCTGCCGGCAAGCGTGTTGTGATGGTACGTATCGAAACTTCTCCTGAAGATTTGGCTGGTATGGCAGTTGCCGAAGGTATCCTGACTGCACGTGGTGGTATGACTTCACACGCAGCCGTTGTAGCTCGTGGTATGGGTAAGTGCTGTGTATCAGGTGCAGGTGCTCTGAACATCGACTACAAAGCCCGTACAGTAGAAGTAGACGGTATTGTTCTGAAAGAAGGTGACTTTATCTCTCTGAACGGTAGTACAGGTGAAGTATATAAAGGCCAGGTTGAAACCAAGGCTGCAGAACTTTCGGGCGACTTTGCCGAACTGATGCAACTGGCCGACAAATATGCCAAACTGAAAGTACGCACCAATGCTGATACTCCGCACGATGCAACCGTAGCCCGCAACTTCGGTGCTGTAGGTATCGGACTTTGCCGTACGGAACATATGTTCTTCGAAGGCGAGAAGATTAAGGCTATGCGTGAAATGATTCTGTCTGAAGACGCTGAAGGACGCCGCAAAGCACTGCAAAAGATTCTGCCGTACCAGCAAGCCGACTTCAAGGGTATCTTCAAGGCAATGGCAGGCTATCCTGTAACAGTTCGTCTGCTCGATCCACCTTTGCACGAATTCGTTCCCCACGATTTGAAGGGACAACAAGATATGGCCGATGCTATGGGTGTAAGTCTGCAATACATCCAACAGCGTGTAGAAGCTCTGTGCGAACACAACCCGATGCTGGGTCACCGCGGTTGCCGTTTGGGTAACACTTATCCGGAAATCACACAGATGCAGACACGTGCTATTCTGGGTGCTGCACTTGAACTGAAGAAAGAAGGCGTAGAAACTCATCCTGAAATCATGGTGCCGCTTACCGGTATCTTGTACGAATTCCAAGAACAGGAAAAAGTAATCCGTTCGGAAGCAGCCAAGCTGTTTGAAGAAATGGGTGACAGCATCGAGTTTAAGGTTGGTACAATGATCGAGGTTCCGCGTGCTGCTTTAACAGCCAACCGCATCGCATCATCTGCCGAGTTCTTCTCATTCGGAACAAACGACTTGACTCAGATGACATTCGGTTATTCACGCGACGATATCGCTTCCTTCCTGCCGGTTTACCTGGAGAAGAAGATTCTGAAAGTAGACCCGTTCCAGGTTCTCGACCAAAACGGTGTTGGTCAGCTTATCCAGATGGCTACAGAAAAAGGCCGTGTAGTTCGTCCCGACCTGAAGTGCGGTATTTGCGGTGAACATGGTGGTGAGCCTTCATCTGTTAAGTTCTGCCACAAAGTAGGCTTGAATTATGTAAGCTGCTCTCCGTTCCGTGTGCCTATTGCCCGACTGGCTGCGGCGCAGGCTGCTATTGAGGAAGCATAAGCAATATAGAATAATATTTGATTTAGGCTGTAACAAACTGTTTATCAGGTGTTACAGCCTATTTTTTAAGAATTAGACTATATTCT
>NZ_JAULLJ010000064.1:0-7689 GCF_030518095.1 Bacteroides sp. ET489 | reverse complement strand
GTGCATCCACCGGAATATACTGGATGCCTTCAGCAACCGCCGGGCAGGGAAAGAGGACATACTTTCCATGATGGCATCACGGATAAATGTGGCGACGACATCACATCTGCACGGTATCGGATATGATTCGCCTGCATACAGGTTTGTGCATGAGGCATACGACAGACTGGTAAACAACGGAAAGCTGAAGGAGAATGTCCGGGAAATCGATTGCTGCAACATCATAATGGCCACTTCAAATACCAACGCAATATGAGACTGAATTACAATGACATGCTGCTTCTGGCAATATGGGAATACAACAGGAGACAGGACGAGGATCTGACCCTGGAACTGTTTCAGGAAACATTCGGACAGGTTCCCGGCGCACATTTCCATGACAAATGGGTGCATTATTACAACAGGAACCTGCTGATGATGGCCGCCTATTTCAGGGGTGAGGAAGAAAACGGCCAGAAATTCTGTGATATGATCACCCGACAGGTTGAACGCTATACACAAAACAGGAGGAGAACAGGATGAATACAAAGATACGATATGACCTTGACAGTCTTGAACTGGCAAACGGTGACTTCGGGTATCCCATTACAGAAAAGGAAGTACGGAAAGTGAACCGTATGCTGGAACTGATGGAGAATGTCCGAAGCAGGCAGATGTGCCCGACAGAAGGAGACTGCGTGGAATTTGTCTCACGTTCTGGTGACTATTTCGGAAAAGCTCATATAGAACGGATAACAGGAAAATATGCGGATATATGCCTGATACCGGAAACGGTATTCTGTTTTGATGACATGGGAAAAGCCGCCTATGATACCACCGGAAGTCCCTGGATGCAGGTCAATATCCGGAACATGAAACCCGCAGGTTCTGAAATCCGCATATTCAGGACATGGGGATTCGGGAAGCGCAGCAGTACGGGCAGTCTAAGGTTCGAAGCTCCGGTCAGAAAATGGGAATGCAGAGAACCGAATCCGTTGTATGACGGTTACACCACCCGTAACTGGTTCCGCTATCATATCATGAAACACCGGGACAGGGAAAGGACAGGCGAATACACCTTCCGCAGCGATTCATTTACGCTGTACAGCCGGAGCGAGCTGGACGAGCTGACCGCAATCCTGAAAGGCAGACTCTACAAGGGAATCCTGCCTGACTCTCTTGTACTTTGGGGGTAGCGCATGGATATTAAGGAAATATCACGTGAGCAGTGGAACGGTATGGGACAGCACGGACAAATCCGCATGAAATTCATGGGATACGGTCCGGTCAGAATCCACACGGACAATGAAAACCATACCGTAACAGTATACAGAATCAACGACAGTCTATAACCAATTATAAAATAAAGGAATATGGCACGATATGAAATCTCCAACGAAGTCAGGCCGCTCGACAGGCTCATCACAGGCTTTGCCTCCTCATGCGGCTATGAAATACAGACCGTATTCAACGACCTGCTGCGTTTCATCATCCACGGCTTCTCTCCGGGAGCACCGCCAATAAGCAACTGGAAATACAAGCGTCAGCAAAACGCCTCGTTCATGGAAATGACAGCCGAATGGACACGTATCATGCAGAAACAAATCGGCAGGTCGGGCTGGTTCGACGCTTTCGGTGAACTCCACATGGCTTACTGCTCAAAACCGGGACAGCAGGCAAACGGACAGTTCTTCACGCCGTCACATATCTGTGAACTCATGGTCATGTGCGCAGCAGGTAAAAAAGAGACCGGACAGAGGATGGGAGACCCCACATGCGGCAGCGGAAGGCTCCTGCTGGCATACCATGCGCACAATCCGGGAAACTATCTGGTCGGAGAAGACATCAGCCGGACCTGCTGTATGATGACCGTATGCAACATGCTTGTGTCGGGGAAGTGATCTGTCATGACAGTCTCCAGCCGAAGGCATTTACCGACGGATGGAAAGTCAACCAGGCTCTGCCCTTAACGGGAATACCTTCTATAAGACGCATGAAGGAAGAGGAATACAGGAATCCTCTTCCGGAAAATATCGGACGCTTCAAAGAGGCAGTCCGTATCATCAACCTATTGGACAAATAATTACCAACCTTTTAAAAAATATAATTATGGAAGCTTTAGCAACATTGAACAATCAGAGACAGTTTGATTTCCAGAACAACGGAATCGAAGTAATGGACCTTGAAACACTCCAGCGTACCTACAAGGAGAACGACATCTACGGCAATCCGGTAAGGGGAATCTACCACTATCAGGTCATCCAGCGCATGACGGACATCTGCCGCCGTCACAACCTGAACTACGAGGTGGAGGAAATCTTCGCCGCCCAGAACAAGAACCGTACACAGCCCGGAGTGGTCATCCTGCCGCAGGTGGAACAGACCTATGGAGAGAAGACGGTAGAGGCACATGTACTGCGCAGAATCTTCACCACCATCCGTATTCTGAACGGGTATACAGATGAACTGACAACCACACTCGTGGTAGCCTACCATCAGGACGGTATTCAGGCGGCAATAGGTCCCTGCGTACGTATCTGCCACAACCAGTGTATCCTTTCACCCGAACGAAGCGTTGCCAACTACGGCAAGGACAAGGTGACTACCGAGGAACTGTTCGGGAAGGTGGATGACTGGATGCGAAATTTTGAACGTGACATGGATGCGGACAGAAGCCGAATCCAAAGGCTCAAGGAAAAGGTGTTGACACCCGGTGAATTGTACATGATCATCGGTATGCTGACGGCTCTGCGTGTATCCCATGACAGTGCAGACAAAAGACTGGCATCACAGGTGGATACCTATCCGCTTAACCAGGGACAGATTTCCGTGTTTACGGAAGAACTGCTCAAACTCTTACTTGAACAGCCACGCATTACAGCATGGGATGTATACAATGTAGCGACAGAAATCTACAAGCCTGGAAAGACTGATTTTCCTGCCATGATTCCACAGAACGGAGCAATGGCCGATTTCCTGCTTTCATATAACCAGAATTAGAACCTGAAACCGAATACGACAGGCCCGGTTCCGTCACCAGCGGAATCGGGCTTTGTCGTTTATCAACCATAATAATAAGATATGGCAGCAAGTAACAGAATAAAGGCTGAAATGTATATCCTTTTCAGCTGCAACGCATGGCACGAATACAGTTCATTCGAGCCAAAGGCGGTCTTCTCTTCCATAGAAAAGGCAGCAGATTTCCTGCAGAAGAACAGAAGAAAACTGAAACTGGAGGAAGATGACATCGAATGTTTCAGACAGCACAGTCAGACTCAGGGCAGAAATACCAATTACCTGGTACAGTCCTGTCCCTACAATCCAGTCCGTACAAGAGACTTGGAATGACAAAGAATCCCATTCATAAACAATCATATAAAAATATACGACTATGACAAATGATGAAAACACTTACATCGGAATGTCCCTGCCGGAAGGAATACGGTACATCACCGTTTTTGAAAAAGGGAATTTTGAAAACTGCGGAAGAATACTCAGGACATTCTACCGTACGGAAGACAGGGTGAAAAAACTGCTCGCTTTGGGAAACCAGTTCCATCTGGGAGGCAGCCTCTCATCAAATGGAAACAAGACTAGCTGCTGGCCTTTGAATAATGGGAATCCCATTCACGAAGCAAAGGAGATATCAGGCAAGGAAAAGTTCTTCCTGCTCGGTGACTGGACTTACCTGTATGAAAATGGCAGATGGTTTCTGGGCTATGGAGGAAAAATCTATGAAATCAGCAATCCTGAATTTTCTGTCTTTGTTCCCGACAAGGACCATACATCTTCCCCTTTGGACAACGGGCTTTCCTTTGCCGTAATCGGCGAAACGGGAAAACTGGAATTCACTCCGGAAATTGTCAACGGATGGGATACCTGGAAAAGCCTTCCCAAAAGAGTCAGTGAAAGAGGAAAAACGGTATATGTATTCCGCAAAACACAACTTATAAAAGTCATCAAACCTAAAAAACTGGAATCATGAAAGAAATCAATATGACAACGGCCATATCATGTATGCCGGACAAATTCATTACAATGGAAATGGTTGAACTGGCCGCAACCGAACACCGTCCGGAATTGGTCAACTATCTGCCGGAGAAATATATTACTTCTGAAATACTTGACAGTATATTCAAAACAGATGATTACGGATGGCGTTCCTGGCAGCTTTCGAAGATACCTGAAGAAAAACGTAATCGCCAGATTTGTCTAAGGGCAATAAAGGCCGAAAAGAGTAATTTTCCTGACATACCGGAAAAATACAGGAACAGTGACATACTTGAATCGCTGTTCGCACACAGGAATTTCATGCACTACCTGCATCTGATACCTTCATCCTCATGGAACAACGGACCAGTCCGTGATGCAATATACTCCCTTTACCGTGACGTACAGCAAAACGGAGGTTACCGGTACTGTTCAGAGAGGTATGAACAGCAGTTCTTATATGAAACAAGCGTCATGCTTTCTTTCGTTCCGCGACAAGCCAAGGATTTCAGACTTTGGAAAGAACTGATCCATGACGGACGTATCGCAACCATGACAATCGACAAAATGATGCCTAAATGTTTCAAACAGGCTGCATACTACAAAGAATGGGCCATACGCTGTATCAAGGAAGTGGATACACGCTGGCTTGACTATGACACCGTATGGAAGGCCATTTGTCACAAGACAGGTAACCTGCACGACATTTTCAATTCATACGGGCATTACGAATGGTTTTCAAACCATGCGGATGATTACATGGCTGACAAGGCTATGGAACTTGATCCCAATCTGTTTGACAGACTTCCAAAACAATTTCGGACACCGGAAAGACTGAGCTATACCCTGAGCGTGAAAAAGGAAATCAGCAGTTACAGATTCCATATCGGGCCGGAGCTGATGACGAAAGAGGTCTGTATGGCACTGGCCAGAAGAGATTCGTTCTATCCAGATATTCCATCGGAACGCTGGAACAAGGAACTTGTGGAATATTTCACCGAATACGGCCATAGTCTATACTGGCTCCCTCAACTGCCGAAGAAACTACAGACCAGAAAACTTGCCGAGAAGGTTCTCAAGGAGAAGCCGCAATACTTCCATTATCTGCGGATGGAATTCATCACACCTGAAATGTCCAGGCTTTTATGTCAAAAAGACCAGGATAATATCCGTCATTTCAAGGAGCGTGTCATGGAGTTCCAGAAATATACAGGACTTCCAGCCGAATTCTATGGATGTGAAACGGATTTCGAGCATATCAGGGACCGTAATGACAGCCGCCGATACTGCCGTATAGGATTCACTTACATTGCCCTGCAAAAATGTAAACGCGGATGGCATGAAAGTGAATACTATCTTATCATGACACGCCATCCCAACCGATATATGCCTGCCGAAACAGTGTTCAGAAAACAGATTACCACATTCCACCGGACATGGCTGGAAAAGACAATATGTGACAACGATCCGCAATTCCAGATTCCGAAGATTCAAAAGAATTTGAAGGATGTACAGGCCATGCGGTATTATGAGGTGGAACATATCCGTACCATACTGGGTTGTGAAATATACCGCAACTCTTTCATGGGGCAAACAGTGGAATACTGTATCCGCAAGGACGGGCTGACCTACCATGACAGGAACATGGAAAGGCTCGCCTCCGGCCTGCAATACAAGATCAGTCAGTTGAAGGAGCAGGCTGTACTCCCCAAAGATACTGATGACTCTATGGAAATCAACGCAGAAACGGTACACCGCAATATGGGGTATTGTCTAACCGGAATAGAAGCTTTTGCGGAAGACTACGGACTGGACGTAACCCGGACCTATACTCTGAAAGAACTGAAGGACGTTATCCATGAACAGGGATACAAGCCTTCACTGGAGAAATACAAAAAAGAAGTCCAACATCTAAATCTTATTTGAATATGAATATTTTCCAAAAAAGAATTGAAAACCTGTGCGATGAGATCATCGGCAGGATACTTGCACTGATGCAGGTGAACTCGGTTTCCGAAGTAATACTGACAGACAACGACAATCCGGTCTACGTAATCTGGTTTGACAAGATGGGTGATCCGTGCGAATGCTCCGTACACAAGGTAACTGTCGTCGGAGAAAGAATCACACTTGAAGTTCATGATAAGATAACCGGAGAAAATTATAAGGTCACAAGCCGCCATGAGGCGGCTTTGGCCAATCCGATATGGCTTAACGATATTCTGGAAGCCATAACAAATATCTTCCATATAAAAGAAGATGATGTTATATGCTGCAAATGCGGAAGTACGAACGTAACCTGTGAAGCGATGATAAATCCCAATACAAAGGACTTTGACCACTATACAGACGACTCTTTTCAGTATGGGTGGTGCGACAACTGTAAAATCGGAACAGTCATAAGCGACACATCTGAAGTAAAGAAGGGAATATCGCAGAAATATAAGGAGTTTAAAGAGATTTACAATACCGAACCGCAACAGGCTTTATGTCGTATCATCTGGAAAGATGATATGAAAGAAACGGAAGTTTCCATAGCACTCGAAAACATTCCGGAAGAGCATGACAATACCATCTTCTTCTATTGCGACAGCCTGTCCGATTTCATGGCGTTGGCAGAATACGGAGGAGAAGACTTCATAGTTACGGAATGTTTTAACTTTACCAACTTGGGAAATGAGGAATAATTTATTTTTATCTTTTCAAAGTTGCCTGATATGTAAACTTTTTATATATTTGCAGCATGAAACAGGAACGGACCATATCAGCCTACAAGAATTATTTCATGGACTTTATCTCATCTCTCAGAAAAGAGGAAGCCCGTAAGATATACTACATTCTTGATATGCTGAAAGTACAGGAAAGGGTAAGCAGCAAGTTCGTGAAGTATCTGCGTGAAGAACTTTATGAAATCCGTGCTGAATATGGAGGCAACATCTTCAGGGTATTCTTCATATTTGATGACGGGAACATCGTAATCCTGTTCAACGGATTTCAGAAAAAGACACAGAAGACACCGCCTTCTGAAATAGAAAAAGCATTAAAGATAAAGGAGGAGTATTATGAAAGTAAGAAATGAAAACCTGACCAGCATCGATGCTATCATGGATGCGGAATTCGGCAAGCCGGGAACACCTGAACGTGAGGAGTTCCGTAAGGAGGCATACGCCTACTGCATGGGACAGATTATATGTGATGCCAGAAAGAAGGAAAAGATGACCCAGTCCGAACTGGCTGAAAAAATCGGGACCAACAAGTCCTATATCTCCAGAATAGAAAAAGGTATTGTAGATCCGGGTATCAGTACGTTCTGCCGTATCATTGATGCACTCGGATTGAAGATTGAAATTGTCAAACCGGTATTATAATGGAAAATTATCAGGAAAAAGCCAGAGAAAACTTTTACCGCAACCGTCCATACGGCATTCACATTGATTATGCCCGAAAAGGATTTGTACTGTTCAATCACTATACAAACAGTCTCGGCAAACAGGAAACCGGTTCTATTGAAGGACTTCCCCTTGAAAAGTTCGAGGATGTGGACGCGATACCATTGAACGGGAAAATTATAAAAAATGGTAACCGGACAACAGGCATCTATTTCTATACGGACGATTCAAATCCTTACAAAAACAAGAAGCTGGATATGGATGCTCTGAAACAGTATAACCGGTTCATTTATCCCCTGTCACTTTTTTTAGACAGGATATTATAACAAGA
>NZ_JAULLJ010000063.1:0-7733 GCF_030518095.1 Bacteroides sp. ET489 | reverse complement strand
GTTGTCAGAACTCAAGCGTTACACCCAGTGTAGGCAGCAGGGTGCCGCTTTCCTGTTTCAGATACTTCATTTTGTAACGTTGTTCGGAAGTAGGTGCCGACGGATTCTCTATCACACCCGTGCTCATGATGACGTCGGGTTGCTTCAGCTTGTTGCCGGTGATGTTCTGGATGTCAAGGTAGAGGCCTAACATACAGTGGCGGAAGTAGAATGACTTATCCACACGCACGTCCAGCTGGGCAAACGAGGGCAGCCGTTCGGTGTTGTAGCGGCTGTAGTCGTAGTAGGGTTGTCCTTTGGCATCCCAGGCCTCGACGAGCGAGGACTTGTCTTCGTCGTAAGGCGTGTAGGGCGAACCACCGATGTAGCTCAGCTTGCCTCCGATGCTCCAGCGGCGAGGCAGGTTGTAGGTGCTGCTTAGGTTCAGGATGAAGCGGTTGTCCCAGGCCGAGGGAATGTAGGCATCGTTCTGTCCGTTGCGGTATTCGCTTTTGAAGAGGGTGAACGAAGAGACTACATTGAAGCGACCGGGCACTTGCCAGCGGAACATGGTCTCCACACCATAGGCGCGGCCTTGGGCGGTGGAGGTCAGGGCTTCGTTGCCCACTACACCGTAGTCGTTGCCCTTGCACAGCAGGGGAATATCGTCGGTCAGCGAATAAGGTATCTGTCCGTAACGCTTGAAGAAGCCTTCGACCGACACCATGAAGCGGTCTTGCAGATGCCAGTCTACACCAAGAGCCGTTTCGCCTACCTGCATGTATTTTAATTGCTTGTTGACATAGGCACCGTCGTTGTCTTTATATCCCATCGAGGTGTAGGGCGGTAACTGGTAGTACAATCCGGCGTTGGCGCTCAGGCTCCATTGGTCGGTCAGGTTGTACGAGGCCGACAGCCGGGGCGAGAACTGCTTCCACAGTTGTTTCATGTCGCTATTGTAGTTGCTGCCGTCCATGCGCACGCCTGCCGAGAGGGAGAAACGCTTGTCGGGCGTGGTATAGTTGCCGGTGACGAAAGCACCGAAGCTGAAGATGCGCAGCCAGGTGTCGTATGTCAGCAGCTGTGCGGCGTTGGTGTAGAATCGTTGGCGCGAGTCGTTGCTGTAGGTGATGTGGTTCAGTTCGGCTCCGGCTTTCAGGGTCCACAGGTTCAGGTTGGTTTGGTTCTCGAAGCGGAGGGTTGTCTTTTGCTCGATGGAACGCAGGCGCAGCGTCAGGTTATCTTCCGACGAGTTGTCGTTGTTGCGATACTTCAGGTTGCGGTTGTTCAGGTAGTTGTGGCTCAGGGTCAGGGTCTGTACGTGCTGGCCGCTGTAGTGCTTGTAGGTAGCACCCAGCGTGAAGGTCTCCTGATTGATGGTAGGCAGGTAGCTCAGCAGGTATTCGGCATCCTCGCCTTTCTCGTCGGTATTCAGCTTCATCTTGTCGATGCCCACCAGACCGAGCAAGGTCAGCTCGTCGTGGTCGGAGAAGCGGGTCTTCACCTTGAACTGTCCGTCGATGAAGTTGGGCAGGAAGGGCAGCCCCAGCACTTTGAACAGCATTTGCAGGTACGACTGCCGTGCCGAGAAGAGGTAAGTGGTGCGTTTGCTCAGGTGTCCGGCACCGCTGAGCGAGACTTCCGAGGCACCTAGTGTGGCCTTGAACGTCTGCTTGTCGGGGTTGCCGTCTTTCAGCTGGAAGTCGAGCACCGAACTGAGGGCTCCCGAGCGGTTGGCGGGGAAAGCACCGGTGTAGAAGGTAATCTCACGTATCAGGTCGGCGTTGACAATGCTGACGGGGCCGCCCGAAGCGCCTTGTGTGGCAAAGTGGTTGATGTTGGGTATCTCGATGCCGTCCATGTAGAAACGGTTTTCCGAGGGCGAACCGCCTCGCACAATGAGGTCGTTGCGGTAGCCGATAGGCGAGAACGACACACCGGGATAGGCACGCACGATGCGCGACACGTCGCGGTTGGCTCCCGGACTTTTCTCAATCTCCTGCAAGCCGATGATGCGCATTCCCACGGGACTTTCGATGCTTTTGCGGAAGGGCGAGGGTTTGACGACGACGGCATCGAGCAGGTTGGCATCTTCTTCCATCTCGATTTCGACGAAGGGAGTCGATGCCGATACAATGTATTCGGGGGTAAGCACCGTCAGGTAGCCGATGCACGAAGCTTGCAGGCAGTAGATGCCCGGCGGCACCTGTTCGATGCGGAACATGCCGAGTGAGTCGGTCGATGCGCCTTTTCCTGGCAGACCGTTGACGAAGACGTTGGCGTAGGCTACGGGTTGGCGCGACTTCTTGTCGATTACTTTACCGCTGACTGGGTAGGACACATTGCGCTGCTGGGGAGCGGCGGATAAAGAACTGGCGCACAGGTACAGGCCGGCAAGCAGTAGGACGATCCAAAGGTTTCTGGGCATGGCGTCAGAATTTTTGTGTATAGTTGTTTTCTACAAAGGTAACGGTTTTGTTTTATTTGCGGCACAAGGCGGTTCAAGAAATGAAAAGTCCCCCTTCAGAAGCCTTCTGGAGGGGGTGTTGAGAAACACTTGCACGGCTCGTGTTCGACACTTGTACGGCTCGCGAGCCACACTTGTGTTGTTCGCGAGCCGTGCAAGTGTCCCAGAAACGGGTTGCAGGCAATGTTTCGGAAGCCTTTCAGCAGGCTTGTTCTGCCTCTTCTTTTTTCCTCTTTTTCCAGAGCTGCCAGGAGTTGATGATGTTTTGCCACAGCACGTACGAGCCCGGACCTACCGACGACAATGGGTTCAGGTAGGTGTAGGCCATCCAGATGGCAAGCACGGTATTCTTCTGTCCCAATGCCTGTCCGCCGCTGATGCGTTCGTGGTAGTGTCCGCCTATGCGTTTGCCCAGATAGAACTGTACGCAACAGGTGATCAGTCCGGCAACGGCTATTAATATTTCTACAAAGACGGGTGCGTCACTGTTGACCAGCGAACGTACCGTCTGGCCCGAAACGATGGCCAGCGCTACGGCCCACAAGTAGAAGGCGGCATCGCGGAAGCCCAGCAGAATTTGGTGTACCTTCGGCACGAAAGCCCGCAGGAACCAGGCCAGGAAGAAAGGGCAGAGCAGCAACGGGAACACCTTGCCCAATATCTTCAGGAAAGCCGAAAAGAAGCTGATGTCGGCATGAGGCTCGACCAGCGGAAAGACCAGCGGCACGGCAACGGCAGCCAGCAGATTGGAGAGCAGCGTATACGTAGTCAGGCTTGAAGCACTTCCACCCAACTTGCCGGTGATAACAGCAGCGGCAGTGGCCGTGGGGCAGATGAGGCAGACCATGGCACCCTCGAACACTTCGCGGTAGACTTCGTCCATCGGACAACAGATGAGCAGAGCCGCTACCGCCAGACACGACGCCGTCTGAAACAGCAGCAACCATCCGTGCCATGCTTTCGGCTTCAGTTCGTGCACTTCTACCTTACAGAAAGTAAGCAGCAGTTGGGCAAAAATCAGGAAAGGAGTCAGGAAGGCAATCATGCCATTTACCACAGGTTTGGTGGGGGCTAGTAGGGGCACTCTGGCAAGGATGAAATACCCTATCGTTCCTGCCAACATTGCAACGGGCAGTGTCCAGTTCTTTAAAAAGCGGATAATCATAGTGCTTGCATTTCGATTTTCGGACGGCAAAATTACTGCCAATTTGCGTAAATTGTTCTTTTATACCCGAAAAACTGTGCTAAAAAGCTGTCTTCCTGATAAAACTTAAGCGAAAGAGTGAGTTTTCTCCAAATTTCCACTACCTTTGCAAACGATAGTTTATATATGAACGCATATCGACGATACATATTATTTATAGGTATTTGCCTAAGCCTGTTGTTTTTCCCCTTCTGCATCGGCAATGCGGAAGCGAAGGATTTTGTGGTAGTGATTGATGCCGGACACGGTGGTCACGACCCCGGAGCCGTAGGGCGCATCTCCAAAGAGAAAAACATCAACCTGAATGTTGCCCTTAAGTTGGGCAAACTGATTCAGAAGAACTGTTCCGACGTCAAGGTGATCTATACCCGCAACCGTGATGTGTTTATCCCCCTCGACCGCCGTGCCGAGATAGCCAATAATGCCAAGGCGGATCTCTTCATTTCGATACACACCAATGCGCTGGCCAACAACCGCACCGCCAAGGGTGCTTCGACGTGGACGCTGGGTTTGGCCAAGTCGGATGCCAATCTGGAAGTGGCTAAACGTGAAAACTCCGTCATCCTGTACGAAAGCGACTATCAGACACGTTATGCGGGGTTCAATCCTAATTCTTCCGAGTCGTACATCATCTTCGAGTTCATGCAAGACAAATATATGTCGCAAAGTGTACATCTGGCATCGCTCGTGCAGAAGCAGTTCCGTAATACTTGCAAGCGCAGCGACCGTGGTGTGCACCAGGCCGGTTTTCTGGTGCTCAAGGCAAGTGCCATGCCCAGCATTCTGGTGGAACTGGGTTTCATTTCCACTCCCGAAGAAGAACGTTATCTGAATTCAGAAACTGGTGCTTCCTCGCTGGCAGAAGGCATCTATCGTGCCTTCCTTACATATAAGCGCGAACAGGAAATACGTCTGAACGGTACTTCGGATACCGTTGTACCCGAAGCGCAGCCGCAGCCCGCGGTTGAAAAGCCTGCACTGGATGCGGCAGCCGACTTGAAAGAGAAAGTAGAAGAACCGGCGCAGCATCGTCCACGTCCGCGGGAAGCCATGCAGCCCGAGAAAACCAAAAGCAACGGAATTGTGTTTAAAATACAGATACTGACATCTTCGAAGCTCCTGAACAAGAACGACAAGCGTTTGAAGGGGTTGAAAGATGTAGGACATTATAAAGAAAAAGGTCTGTATAAGTATACGTACGGTGATTCGCCGGATTATAATAAGGTGTTGCGTACCAAGCGCGCCATATCCGCGAAGTTTAAGGACGCCTTTATCATAGCCTTCCGCGACGGAGAAAAGATGGACGTCAATGCCGCTATTAAGGAATTCAAGCAAAATAGAAACAAAAAATAAGAAATCATCAAACGTCATGAAGTATATAACCAAAGAAGTCAGGATAGGTATTGCCGGTATTGCAGCGCTTTGCATATTGGTGTACGGCATCAATTATCTGAAAGGTATTCACATGTTCAAGCCGTCGAACTATTTTTATGTACAGTTTCAGAATATCAACGGACTGACTAAATCGAGCCCTGTCTTTGCCGACGGTTTCCGGGTGGGAATTGTGCGTGAGTTATATTACGATTACAATCAGGCTGGCAAGGTGGTGGCCGAAATCGATGTGGACCCTGAATTGCGTATTCCCAAGGGAAGTTCGGCTGAGTTGACTTCCGATATGCTGGGAGGCATCAAGATGACCCTGCTGTTGGCCAACAATCCGCGCGAGCGTCACGAAGTTGGTGATACCATTCCCGGACGGTTGAACAACGGCATAATGGAACAGGCTGCCGCCATGGTGCCGCAAATTGAGAAGATGTTGCCTAAGCTCGACTCCATATTGGCATCGTTGAATGCAGTATTGGCCGATCCGGCACTGCCTGCAACGCTGCACAATGTTCGCGATCTGACGGCCAGTATGGCTGTCACAAGTCGTCATCTGGAGACGCTGATGAGTAAGGATATTCCGCAACTGACTGGCAAACTGAATACCATTGGTGATAATTTTGCCCAAATCAGCAATAATCTGAAAGATATAGATTATGCGGCTGCCATGCAGCGTGTAGACTCTACGCTTGCCAACGTAAAAATGATTACAGACAAGTTGGGACGCACGGACAATACGGTAGGACTGTTGTTCAACGATCCGACCCTTTACAATAATTTGAGTGCCACTACGGCCAATGCAGCCAGTCTGTTGGAAGACCTGAAGGCGCATCCGAAGCGTTACGTTCACTTCTCCCTGTTTGGTAAGAAGGATAAGTGAAAAATAGTCACTATATAGATTTTGTCTAAATAGAGACGCTGCTTGCTCAGTATAAAACAGAAGCTCTGATATGCCTATAAAAGAACGCTAAACCCTTATTTACGGGTTTCTTTTCCGATAGTCGGATATACTGTCGGTAAGCATGTAAGTGTAATGATTATCAGAAAGTTGAATATAAACAATAGCCTCTTTGCGGAGGCTATTTTTATGCTTTTCTATAAGTGCCTGAAAGTAAAGTGTTTATTGTCCGATTGAAAAAAGCAAGAAAAAAGTGATTTGTTTTTCTCAAATAAGATTGCGAATTTTGCAATCGTAGAAGTTTCGCTTAATCAATAAATGTTTAGAAGCCGTTATGAGTGTAGTTGATCATGTCGGACTGTGGAACCGCTGTCTTGAAATTATCAGAGACAATGTTCCGGAGCAGACGTACAAAACCTGGTTCCTGCCTATTGTCCCGTTGAAATATGAGGACAAGACTTTGGTTGTACAGGTTCCCAGCCAGTTCTTTTATGAGTTTCTGGAAGACAAGTTTGTAGACTTGCTGAGAAAGACTCTATATAAAGTGATAGGTGAGGGGACAAAGCTGATGTATAATGTAATGGTAGACAGAAGTTCCCGTCCGCCTAAAACGGTGGAGCTGGAATCGACTCATCGTACCATTATTCCTCAGAAGCCTGTTGTAAACAAGCAGATTCCGCAGGTGCCTGTGTCCGACTTGGATCCACATCTGAATCCGGAGTATAATTTCGAGACTTTTATTGAGGGCGGAAGCAATAAGCTGTCGCGCAGCGTAGCCGAAGCAGTTGCACTCAATCCGGCTAAGACTATCTTTAATCCGTTGTTCTTCTACGGTGCGTCAGGAGTGGGAAAAACCCATCTGGCCAATGCCATTGGAACAAAGATTAAAGAACTGTATCCTGAAAAACGTGTGCTGTATGTGTCGGCTCATTTGTTTCAGGTGCAATACACTGATTCGGTGCGAAACAATACTACAAACGACTTTATAAACTTCTACCAGACAATTGATGTATTGATTATTGATGATATTCAGGAATTTGCCGGCGTTACCAAGACGCAGAACACTTTCTTCCATATCTTTAATCATCTGCATCAGAACGGCAAGCAATTGATTCTGACTTCCGATAGAGCGCCTGTGTTATTGCAGGGTATGGAGGAACGTCTGATAACCCGTTTTAAATGGGGAATGGTGGCGGAACTGGAAAAACCGACGGTTGAATTGCGGAAGGATATTCTGCGTAACAAAATTCATCGCGATGGCTTGAAGTTCCCGCCCGAAGTAATCGACTACATTGCAGAGAACGTAAGCGACAGTGTCCGTGATTTGGAGGGCATTGTGATTTCCATCATGGCGCACTCTACGATCTATAATAAGGAGATTGACTTGGAGTTGGCTCAGCGCATCGTTCGCAAAGTGGTGAATTGTGAAAGCAAGGCAGTTACGGTGGATGATATTATTACGACTGTTTGTCGCCACTTTAATCTGGATGCTTCTGTGATTCATACGAAGTCCAGAAAGCGTGAGGTGGTACAGGCGCGTCAAATAGCCATGTATCTGGCTAAGAAGAATACGGATTTCTCTACGGCGAAGATTGGTACGCTGATAGGTAATAAGGATCATGCAACCGTGCTTCATGCCTGCAAGACGATAAAGGAACTGACGGAAGTAGATAAGTCTTTCCGTGCTGAAATCGATGAAATACAGGCAGACTTGAAACGAGGAAACTGATTGAAACGAAATATTCTTGATTCTTAATAAATTAATTCCCGCAAATTGCGATGAAAGTTATTGAAACTGTCTA
>NZ_JAULLJ010000062.1:0-8315 GCF_030518095.1 Bacteroides sp. ET489 | reverse complement strand
CTGCACCGGAGACAAACAGAAGGGAGTCTCCGGGCAGAAAGGGGGTGACTACAAGTCCGGTTTCACAGAAAATGATTAAAAACAACAAGGCATATGTCCATTCATGGTATTCCTGCACGAGTGTAATCAGATGCTGGTCTATATGTAGGAAAATATCAATGAAGAAATCCATGTGACGTATGCAGGTTTTTTATGAATGTACTGGCTTTTTCTCCTTTCAGGCAGCATAGTTCTGTGACTGGTTTATACAAGAAAGAACTATAGGTCAGCAGTTGAAATGCGGCATATTGGTTGTCTTTTGAGTGAACAATCAGCAAATACAGCTGCGGCTCTTCTCTTGACATGGCAGGCAGGTCACAATAATCTGCCAGGTATTTTTTCAAGTCTTGGAACTGTTCTTTGCTGAATGTCAGGCTTTTTTTGCATACCATGCTGCCTGTTCCTGCATAGGCCTGATAGCGGGCACGGAAAATCAGAAAATAGAATGAAATGACTGCCAGCAAGCTTCCGGCAGCGATTTTCAGGGCATTAATATTGGATTCTGAGGTGCTTTCCGGTAAGAAAAACAGACTGATACCGGCAGCCAGCAAACAAATTGAAAGGCCTATGGTGAGGAAACTGGTGCGTTTCCGTATATCCTGTGTGGGATATGACTGTGATAGATTAAATGTTTCCATGAATTTCTTGTTTTTGTAGTTGAAAATTAAAGAGAACTATTGGGTAGCCTGAAGCCCTTGCAGGGCCTGTCTGGCCGTAGCGTTTTCCGGATCAAGTTCCAGAATTTTGTTCCAGTATGCTTTAGACTTTTCATAGTCCTTTTGCAGGAAATAATAGTATCCCAGGTAACTTTCACATTCGATGAGGAGTGATTTGGACGCGTCTGCTTTCTTTTCCAGCAAGGCCAGAGCCGATTCGTAATAAGGCTTGGCCAGTCCTTCCGTACTTTCAGGGTCGGCCATGGCATTGGTGCGGGCTCTCCAGAAATAGCCCAGGTAATTGTCGGGTACACGTTGAGATACTTCTGCAAAGATTTCGTCGGCTTTCTTCAAATAAGCTTCTTTTTCGGTTTCATTGGCGGTACTGCTTCCGGCCGCTATGTAATACAGTCTTCCCATCAAGAACATGTCGCTCACCTCGGCCTTTCCTTTCAGCCCGTCCAGATACACTTGGTACAGGCGGATGGCTTCAGGGTAATTTTGCAATTTTTCGTGGGCGGCAGACGCTTCCTTGGCTATTTCCGGATGCTCATGTGCCGCATCCGCTTCGAGGGCTTTTTCAAACCATTGCATTGCCTCGTCGTTCCTCTGGTCTGCCAATGACAGACGTCCACGGTATAGAAAGTCCAGGTAGACGTAGTCGCTTCCGTCCGGACGGTCAAAAAAAGCGTCAGCAGCTTCAAGCCCTTCTTTATAGGCGGCAATTTCATACAAATCGTACATACGCAGACGTTTCAGGAGATGGTTGTCCTTGTCTGTAGCAAGCCCTTTCTCTACGGCCTTCAGTGATTGCGCATAGTCTTTGTTCAAATATAGCAGCATGGCGTAATACCCGTAGTCTTGCGCATCAGGAGTTCCTTGTTGCATGAATTCGTCGTAAGCAGATTTTGCTTTGCCATAGTACCCTGCCTGATAGTACGCATTGGCTAATTCACGGTTTACTTCCAGCAGTTCAGGATGGTTTGCCTTCAATTTTGTCAGCATGTCAATAGAGAGCTGAGGGTTCACCCCGATGTAGGCACGTGCGTATTTGTAATAGGCATCGTAGCAATCTGCATCGAACAAAATGGCCTGTTCGTAATATCCGCATGCCGTGCCTACATTTTTCTGTGCCAGGGCAATGTCACCTGCCAGCATATATACCGGAGCCGATTTGGAGTCTGTTTTCATGGCACGGTCAGCATAAACTTGTGCTTCAGCCGGGCGGTTATGATCCAGATAGGCGTTGCCTATGGCAACCAGCAAGGAGATGTTTTTCTTGTTTTTCCCCTTTAGTAACTCGCTGAATTCTTTGGCGGCTGTTTCCGGTGTTTCATTGATACCGGAAGCTATCTGTGTAATTAGCCTGTGGGTTTCAGCTGTAAGAGTTTCCTGGGCATAGCAGTATGAGGCAGAAAATATCATTCCGCTGCATACAAAGCATAAAATTTTATTTTTCATCATAAATTGCTCATTAAATTAGAAATCATCTTTTACGTTTACAATCCGGACTGGCTGTGTAGCCGGTATCAGTCCTGACTTGAGGATAATCCGTTGTCCGCGCTCTCCTGTCAGAAACGTCATCAGTCCGGTAGGGAGTGCTCCTTTGGGGTCATTGATAAGGATGTACACCTCATTCGTCAGCGGATATTGTTTTAACGCCAGATAAGCCTGATAAGGTCTGTAACTGTTTTCTGGAGTAGCTTCACTGCTTTCCGAAACCGACATGACCCTGACTCTTTGGTTGAAGGAGAGCCGTGTCGTATCTGCCTTGTTGCCTATCCAGTTGGCACCGATAATGCCAATGGCATCCGGTGTGGCAGCTACATAATCAATTACTTCTTCATTGCTTTTCCGTGCCTTTAATGAGGAAGAAAGAGGTTTCCCTTGGCAGATGGAGTCGATGACATAATGTACGGTTCCTGAGTTCGGATTGTCGAACACTACTTGCATGCGTCCCAGCCTTGACTTTGGGTTTAACTCTTTCCATTCCGTGATTTCTCCGGTGGCGATGCGCCGGAAGTCTTCCACTGTAATGAGTGAGTCGGGATTGCAATGGTGGGTAATCAGTGCGATTCCGCTGGAAGCCATTTGAATGGATTCCGGAAAGAATTTGCGTGTATGAAAAGAAATTAATTCCTTTTCTGTCAGCCGGCGGTTGGTGATTGCCAGACGTACGCTGTCTTTCAGCAACAGGTTGACAGCTTCTACCTCACTGCAATAAACCGGGGTGATTGAAGCCTCGGGAGTCAGTGCCTGATATACTTGCAGCTCTTCTTCCATGATAGGCTTGAACGATTCGTCTACGGCAATGCGGATTTCTCCCGAATACAAGGTTTCCTCTTTACCGTTTTTCCCGGAGGAATTACAAGCCGAGAACGTGAGCATGCACAACAGATATAGCATTAATTTCTTTTTCATACACTTGGTGATTACTGTAATTTAAAAACAATAGGGCAGGTATAATAAACCGGTACGTTACGGCCGTTCTGTTTCCCGGGAATCCATTGTGGCAGCGATTTTACCACGCGTATCGCTTCTTTGTCGCAATAAGGATCCAGTGAACGGAGCACCTTGACATTTTCCACATGGCCTTGTGCATTGACAACAAAACGCAGAATGACTTTTCCTTGTATGCCATTCTCTTGTGCAATGACCGGATACTTCAGGTTTTTGGCTATGTATTTAAGAAGCTCTGCAGGCCCTCCCGGAAATTGTGGCATCTGTTCTACCATCATGTAAGGCTCTTCTTCTTGAGCTTCTGGTGCCTGGGTAATGACTTCCTGCAAGTCGGCAATGTCTTTTCCGTTCAGTTCGTCATTGCCTTTCACGTCGGCGATGGATATTTGTACCTTGGTCTCTGTCAGCTCATCCTGGCTCTTGAGCTCATCGTCATCGTGCACTTCCTCGTCTTTCTTGATGACCGGTGCCGTGAATTTGATGGTACTCTTGAGAGCCGGAGGGGGTGGGGCAATGGGTTCTACCTTTTTCAATGTTTCTTCTTTCACTTCCGGCTCCTCCAGGGCAGAAAGCTGTGTCACTTCCACCATTTCTTCTTTCTGTTCCGGCATAGCCATTTTGACAAGACGGGGTAAGGTGAATCCGGCAAATGCCACAACTGTGACAATAACCAGAGAGGCCGTCTGCCGTCTTCCCAGGTCACGGCGCATTTTATAGGCACCGTAATTTTTATTTCTGTCTTTGAAAATGAGTTCGCACCATTCCAAAGAAGTTAAATCAACCTTTGACATTTTTCCCTTTTTTGAAGTTATACATTCCTATCTGTCGCTTTTTGACTTAACTCACCATGAGAGAGGTAGTTGTCTATCAGGAAACGGTCGCCGTCCGTAATGTCGACAATTACGTATTTCCCTATGCTGCAAATCTGCATTTCGTCCAGCGCATCTATCAGATTCTTATAAGTCGACTTGTCCATTGCCTTAATGATGACGGTAGGAGTGTTTTTTCCCGATTTCACGCTGGCAATTTCCTTCTTACATTCCTCTTCGGTGATTTCAAGCCTTGCTTTCTTATCCTTAAGCTCACGTACTTTCTTGACTGCTTCGTAGTTTTTGCTGAGCAATAGTTTACGCAATCCGCTGGCTTCGTAGGTGGTTTCTTTTAGTGAAGCATAGTTCTTGTAGTCCGGTTCGCCTTCGTAATAATAGAGTTTTCCGTCCTCGCCCAGCAATAAAGTCAGTGCCTGAGAGGCCTTGACTTTATTCTGTTGCTCTTCGGTGATGTTTTTATCATTGGATGGCATGCTGATTTCCATTGTTTGCGGCTTGCTCAATGAAGTACACAGCATGAAAAAAGTAATCAGCAGCATATTCATGTCGACCATGGGAGTGAAATCCACGCGGATATTCATTTTTTTCTGCTTGTTACCTTTCTTTTCTTTATTGTTGTTTTCTTGAATTTCAGCCATATTTCTTTTTCTTTATTCTTCCGGACCCGATTTTAAGGAGGTAATCAGATTGTATCTGTTTTCCTTGAGGTCTTGAAGAGAGTTCATCACTTTTTTTATGACCGCGTAGGGTGTTTGCTGGTCGGCCTTGATGGCAATGCGCAAGTCATGGTTCGTGGCACGTGCATTGCGCACCCATGCTTTGAACTGGTTGTCGATACTGTCACAAGGGATTCCCTGGTTTTTTAAGGTGCGGTCCTGCTGTTCTGTGCTAAGGGCCAGGAAAGATTTCATGTGGCTTATTGGTACTCCGAAAGTCTGGCACAAAGAAAATTTCTTTATTTCTTGCGGGGTAAATGAAAGCCCGTATTCCTTTCCCATTGCTTCTAATGTGGCTGCCATGTCACTTTGCTTGTCAAGACTCATAAAGATTTTTCCATCAGGGCCTACCAGGATGGACATGATGTTTGTTTCGGGTATCTTTATTTCAGAAATTGATGCGGGAGTGACAACCTGCACAGGCTCTTTTTTCACAAAACTGGCTGTCAGCATGAAAAAAGTAAGCAGCAGTACGGTTACATCGCTCATGGCTGTCATGTCGATGAACATGCTTTTCTTCTGAATTTTAGCTCTACTCATAATTGAAAATTTTAAATCAAACTTCTGTTTCTGTCTGCATGAGGAAAACCTCGGCTGGCAGAATTAATGAGTAGCTGCGAAAGTCTGTACAATGGAGAAGCCCACTTCGTCAAGGCTGTACGTCAGCTTGTCTATCTTGTTGGTGTAATAGTTATAGGAAATAACGGCCAGTGCACCGGTCAAGATACCAAATGCGGTGTTAATCAAGGCTTCAGAGATACCTGTAGACAATGCAACTGAGTCAGTACCTCCTCCGGCAGAAAGCGCGGCAAATGAACGGATCATACCGATTACGGTTCCCAGCAATCCCATCAAGGTGCCTAAGGTAGTGATGGTAGCGATGATAGGCAAGTTCTGCTGCATCATGGGAAGCTCAAGTGCGGTGGCTTCTTCCAGCTCTTTTTGTATGGCAAGAATTTTCTGGTCTTTCGCCAGTTCATTGTTCTGCTCCATTTCGCGGTATTTACGGAGAGTGGAGCTCACTACATTGGCCACTGAGCCGCGCTGCTTGTCACATAATTCTTGTGCTTTCTCCATGTCTCCTTTATTCAAGGCATCTTTAATCTGCGCCACGAATTTGGAGAGCTTGCTTCTTCCGAAAGAGGCGCGAAGGGTAAAATAACGTTCTACGCTTAAGGTGAGCACAGTCAACAAAAGAGTTTGGATAACAGGCACAATGATACCTCCTTTATAGATAGTTCCCAACATGTTTCCTGGAAGCGGATGATTGTTAGGGTCATTGTTCATGAAGTTGGCCGGGTTTCCAAACACAAAATGATAAATGCAAATGGCTACGATGAAACATGCGATGATGATTAAACCTGCGGCTTCTATTCCTTTGAAAGATTGTTTTGAGTTATTCGTTTTCATAATTTAATCGTTTTATAGAGTTTTGTTTTTTTTTGAAAAGTTTAGACAATAAGTAACTGGCTTGCGTCAAGCATGTGAAGCAAGAAATCCATATCCACTCCGACACTTTGCAAGGATGCCGGAGCAGTGAAAAACAACTAACCTATAAAACGGCTAAATAATGATTTTCCTCATGGCAAATACATAGTATTCGCATGAAGGAATCACACAATGAATGTTTGTTGAAGGGTAAAGGCTCTCCTTGTCCTTCAATAAACCTACCTCACGTAGGGAATGATAGAATAATAATAAACGTAAGGAAAACTTGATGTTTTGTTCATCATTGCGCATCACACGTTTATCTAGCAATTTGTTGAATGAATGGTCGTGGGTAAGCGTGCTGAACAAATCATGCGTTTTATCCAGAGTCGCATAGATAAAATGGAAGATTTCGTCTGCATCCGTCTGGTTTGATACCGCAGATGAGGTCTGGGCATCATGGAACGCATGGTTACATGAAACAGCCCCTGCCATCTCTACTCTCATAAAGATGACCGCCAGTAACAGCATTATTTTAAATATGGTCTGTTTCATATATTCAATTTCTATTTTTACTAAAACTCCGGCAAATATAGATAATATTCTTAATCTGGGCAAAATATTAATGAACTATTTTCCGTTTCTTCTAATTTTAAACTGTAATTAGCATAAAAATATCGGGTTTGTAATAATAGCATCGTAAGTTTTTCCGGACTTTTACTTTGTAAGTAATAAAAGGAATAATATAATACGATTCCTTGGAATTGTTATACTTCATTTTATAAGGTATATCTGCCTAATTCCTGCATAAAATATTTGTAGTTTAAATATATCAATATTCTAATTGATTTTGAAGTGAGTTTATCGATGTAATTACATGGATGAAGTATTTATAGGATGGAAAAACGTGAAAGTTTTATATACAAAAGACTATAATCTTGAAAAATTCCTGTCGTTGACAATGTAAGCATACTAGATTCAGTGATGCCTATATTTCCAAGGTTTTGTTTTCTTTATAAATTTCTAGACTTTAAGGTACATTATCGGATTGATATCAGTTATTGTAAAACTTAGGATCTATGTATGCTCCATCCGTGGAAACGTTCCATGATGACGGCAAAGGACTCGTCCGGATTTCCATGATACAACAGTCCTCCGACAATGCCTGTATTTCCGTCCGGATAGCGTTCGCAGAATCCGAACGAATATGGTGCATGGTCGTAATAAAGTTCGATTTCGCATGGACGGTTCTCGTTCTTCTCCCATTGTTTGAGACGTTCAAGACAGTTTTCTAGGGTCTTGTCATTGATGGATTTTGCATACTGTACGACCTTGTCGTAATACTCTTGTGAACAGCAGATTTTCATATAATTTGAATTTATTGGTTAGTAAATGTTTTTTTAGTCAATCCAGAAAGTACCGCAATGAGGGCATCTGCATCCGGCAGGATACTCATTCGAATATCGCACGTCACGGTGGCGTTTGTAGTTCATGTCACCGAAGGTGCATTTCCCGCTTCGGAATGTCTGCTCGTAAGCGGCTTCCTGTTTCTTGTATTCAGCCATCCGGCTTTTTCGGACTGATCCGGTAAAAGGTTTCATGCCCGTTGCCCATTTTGTGGAATCACACCAATCATTGGTCATACCGCAGACTTCATTGGCATAAGAATAATGTACCTGTGAATCGACAAACAGGTTCTCCCTTCGGAAAGGGAAAGTGATGTCCAATGGAATCCGTACATGATGTCCGGAACCGTTCCGGCTGTCGGCAATGGCCACCACTACATTCCCGTGGAAACGGATGCTCTTGAAATCCTTCTCAGGGTCTTCACTGATGAGCCTGTCAAACATGGCGTTGAAGTAGATGCGCAGTTCTCCACCGTACGTGGCATTCTCTACCAGTTCTTCAATCTTCTCGTCAAACTGCCCCTTTTTCAGATGCAGTGCGCGGCGTACCTTATGGCAAGCCATGGCGACCGATTCTCCCCGCAGTGAACAACCAGTCAGATATCCGATGATTTCCACTCCAAGCGAATAGAAAAAATTAGTAACGGACGAGTTGCGTATCAGGTCCTTTACCGGGTCGGAATCGTTCCGGTCGTAGATAAGTTCCCTGATTTCATCCTCATGCTCTTCAAACTCTCCGGCAAGATTGTCCGCTTCCATATTCTTTCTTGTCTCCTCCAA
>NZ_JAULLJ010000061.1:0-8358 GCF_030518095.1 Bacteroides sp. ET489 | reverse complement strand
GATGAAATTATAGCCTGTTTTTTGCCCAGTTAGGAAAAAAATATTCCCCAGTTAGGAAAAAATTATTGCCTAACTGGGGAAAAATTATTGCCTAACTGGCCTGAAACGAACGCATCCTTTCGCCTGTTGCCGACAGTAGGTTCGGATTAGATTAAATCCAGCACCAGCGGAATATCTTCGGAAGCGATGCCCTGTTTCAGCAGGGTTTCTTTATCTTTTAGGAACACTTCGAGGAAAGCCTCCTTACCACCGAGTTCCAGAATGGATTTTTCGTAGTATTCACATGTCTTTTCCAGGTTCCCCAAGCTCCAGGCTACGTGGCCGGCGTTCAGGTAATCGGTAGCAGTTGGTTTGGCAGCAATTACTTTCTCGTAATGCTTCATGGCTTGCTGGTATTTGCCACTGACGAACGAACACCAGCCGATGGCACGCCAGGCTTTCAGACTGTTGTTTTCCATGAAGTCCAGCTTGAAGAACTGTTGAAGGGCTTCGTCGTAACGTTCTTGTTCGGCCAGACAACTGCCGATAGCAAAGATGATATTTTTGTTTTCGGGTTGTATGCTTTCAGCCTTTTTGTAGTATTCAAGGGCCGAGGCATAATCGCCACACTGACGGTAGCAGACTGCTAGATGACGTATGGTCCATACGTGGTCCGGTTTCAGCACATCCGCTTTCCGATAGGCTTCAATAGCTTCCTTGTAGCGTTTTTCTTTTTGTAGGCTGTAGCCTGCTTTCTGGAAAAGGTCGGCATCTGCATGGTTGTTGTCAATCAGATCGAGATAGATCTGCAAAGCCTCTATGGGATGTTCCTGGGCAAAGTAGAAATCGGCTATGGCCTTTTGCAGTTCGGGCTTTTCCAATATCTCTTTCAGTGCCGGAATCTTGTGTAAAGCGATGTCCTCTTTAAGCGGGTCGCGGAACTCGCTTCTGCGCTGATTGAGTTTGAAGAAACGATAAATGTCGTGTATATAAAGATTGCTGATGGTTTCCGGTTGTTCGCTCCGCTGGGAGTATTGGTTGATCTGGTCCTCCATAGCCTCGCTTATCCCCTGTACATTCATCTGCTGCAACATCTGCTGGCGCTGTTGAGAAGGGAGACTTCCCATCATGAGGCAAAGCGAATATTTGTCGCTGTTGCAATAATTCCCTACCCGTAGGATGAAAGAAAGCGTGGAGCTCTCATTGTCCAGATTCAGACCATATATGTTGACGATGCTAGAGTGGCGCTTGTCGAAAGGAAGGAACCAATTGTAAGGTTTCTGAAAGAAAGGATAGCTTTTCAGATGGGCAAAGGTGCTCATGTTGATATCAGCTCCCGACATCTGGAGTTCGTTCATCTCGCGCATTTTATTCTCGAATTCGGGCTGGTTGATGACCTTTTCCCAATCCGGATTCCGGTCGTTGTCCTCGGACGAGTTTTCGAGGTCGAATTTCATGATGTTGCTGACTGCATTTGCGTTTTTTATCATTTCAGGAATGATTTCCTCCTGCATCTTCTTGTTAATCTTGTCAGTCTCCTTGCTGTACAGCAACTGCATGTAGACGCGGTTCAGCTGTTTGCCGAAGTTACCGTTTTCGTCGAGCAGGGATAGACGGGCTGTCAGATCGGGATAGAGGGAGATGCGGTCGGGATGACAGTGCAGAATGATGGCGATGCCGACCAATGCCCGTTGGTTGACTTGCGTATCAGCATGCGTGTAGGCATCCATCAGCCAAGATAGCTTACGTGCGTCGAAACATTCTATCAGGCTGAGAGTAACCATACTGGTAAACAGGCACAAGTCGATAGATGAGATCAGTTCCGATTTCAGATAGAGTTGGGCTTCTGCCGCCTCTGTAGTAGTCCAGGCACTGTTTCCCCATGTAGACAATGCAATGTCTTGTTGAGCTGTTTCGTGACGTTCGATGACTTTGTTGATGGTCTTCATGTCGCTGGGATTCAGCAGGCTGACAGCCATGTCGTCGGTGTAGGCTTCCAGTTCCTTCAGTATCTCGCCCGGACTTTGTACCGGTACGGGATATTTGCATCCTTTACGCAGCCAGATGTAATAGCGCGATGAAACGTTTTCCAGCAGACTGAGCCGTGTCTGGTCGGCAATTTCCCAGGTTTCGGCCAGCAGGCGTGTGTACAGTTTGTGCCTTTCGGGGTCCTCGGTACCCTGTTTCATGTATTGCAGCATGTACTGGTAGGAGGTCTGTGCCTGTTCCAGCCGGTTCTGAAGTTCCCAGTTGTTGGCATTCCACAGGAAAGCCTGCAGTTGCGACTGGGCTTCTTTCAGGCGTTTCTGTTTCAGCAGAAGGACGATATGATTGTATTGCTCTTGTATGTTTTTCTCGTTCATATATAGGGAATATTTTCTTGTATGATTATATATGTTGCAAATATACAAAAAGGATGCCAAAAAACACTTGCTTAGAATCTGACTTGTATCTGGGCTTGTATCAGGTTGGAACTTTCTCCCTTGTGACGGTCGCAGTACGTATATTGTGCCTGTACACGGCATTTGGGGTAGAACCAGTATTGCAGCCCTGCCACGTAGTTGGTTTGTTTGTCTGCCGCAGTCTTGTTTTTGTTGAGGTAGTCATACGAAGCGATGACGTCCAGTTTGGGCAATACGTGAACCGATGCTGTGCAATAATATCCTTCGCTTTTGACGTTTCCGTCTTTTCCTGCCAGATATTCGGTGCGGATGTCAACCGGAGTGGTGGTAATCGTGGCACCTGCCGACCAGCGGTTGCGTGTATAGTTTTCGCCTATACCGACTTCGGGATTGTAGGCAGAGGCGGCAACGGCGTGTCCCTTTCCTTTTATAAACGAACCTCCTGCCGACAGCCATTTCAGCGGATGGAAGATGAGGCGGCCTACGATGTCTTTCTGGTTGTTCAGGTCTTTTTTGTTGATGCCTTGTCCGTTCATTACAGCCAGGTTGTAGCTTATCAGCTTGTCGAAGAGGTCACCGTATACCATCAGTCCCAGGTCGCGACCACTGTTTGAACCATACAGAGGATCGCTGCCGTCGATACCGGCCAGGTAGTTGACAGACTGTGCATAGCAGTTGATCAACTCTACATAGCAGGGCGATATAGGATTCTCGAAAGTATACATGGTTTTGAACTGTCCGAGCCGGACTTTGATTTCGGGCAGAAACTTGTATTCAGTGTAAGCTTCGAGTATTTTTCCTGTATTGGCAAAACTGTACATGAAGTAGCACAACCATTTGTCGGTTATCTGGCCGCTTGCCATGAAGATGACGCGTTTGATGTCGAACGTGTTGCTCCCTCCATTCTGGTCGTCATAGGTGTAACCGACTTGCGCATATCCCTGCAGGGTAATGCGTTCTTTCAGAGTGTTTATTACTTCGTTTGCTGTTTTTGTATTTTCCTGTGCTTTGAGTGTGTATCCTCCGCATAACAGAAGGAGGCAGGAAAGCAGGATGTGTTTCATACGTAAAGATATAAATTAAAAAAGGCAACTCTTTTTTCAAAGAGCTGCCTTGGGGTATGAATAGATTGACTTTTATTCGTTGATAGCAGCAATACCCGGAAGAACTTTGCCTTCGATAGCTTCGAGCAATGCACCACCACCAGTAGAAACGTAAGATACGCCTTGAGCCAGACCGAACTTGTTAACACAAGCTACAGAGTCGCCGCCACCTACCAGTGAGAATGCGCCGTTCTTGGTTGCTTCTACGATAGCTTCACCTACAGAACGTGAACCGTGAGTGAAGTTTTCGAATTCGAATACACCTGTAGGACCGTTCCACAGGATAGTCTTGGAACCTTTGATTACTTCAGCGAATGCTTTTTCACTCTCAGGACCTATATCCAGACCTTCCCATCCGTCAGGAATTTCGTTTACTTTGCAGAACTTGGTGTTAGCATCGTTCGAGAAAGAGTCAGCAATCTTGGCATCTGTAGCCAGTACCAGATTAACGCCTTTTTCTTTGGCTTTCTTCATCAGATCCAATGCCAGTTCCAGCTTGTCATCTTCGCAGATAGATACACCGATCTTACCGCCCATAGCTTTGGTGAAGGTATATGTCATACCACCAGTGATGATCAGGTTATCAACCTTGTTCAGCAGGTTTTCGATGATTTCGATCTTAGAAGAAACTTTCGAACCACCCATGATGGCTGTAAACGGACGGTGAATGTCGTTCAATACTTTATCAACGGCCTTCACTTCTTTTTCCATCAGGTAACCGAACATCTTATTGTCTTTATCGAAATATTTAGCAATCAGTGCCGTAGAAGCGTGTGCACGGTGAGCTGTACCGAATGCGTCGTTTACGTAGCAGTTGGCATAAGAAGCCAGTTTCTTTGTGAATTCTTTCTGGCTCTCTTTTACAGCTTTCTTGGCAGCAGCCTTTTCTTCGTCAGAAGCATCTTCGGCCAAACCACGCGGTTTGCCTTCTTCTTCGGCATAGAAACGGAGGTTTTCGAGCAACAGTACTTCACCCGGTTGCAGAGCGGCAGCCTTAACGGCAGCTTCTTCACCCATACAGTCGTTAGCAAATTGTACTTCAACACCCAACAGTTCAGACAAGTGTTTCAGGATGTGCTTCAAAGAGAACTTATCGGCTACGCCTTTCGGACGTCCCAGGTGAGAACCGATAATAATACTACCACCGTCGGCCAAAATTTTCTTCAGCGTAGGAAGAGCGGCACGCATACGAGTGTCATCTGTGATGTTGAAGTTTTCGTCCAGGGGTACATTGAAGTCCACGCGAACGAATGCCTTTTTTCCGGCAAAGTTAAATTGATCAATTGTCATAATCTCTATATTTATTTAAAAGTGTTACTTTCTTTTTTCCGGCAGAGATGCGTTACTGGCTGCACTTTGGCAGGCCTGTATTTGGTCTCTCTTTTCTTTTTGCCGCAAAGTTAGCATTTATTTTTTTTCTTTTGTACGAATAAATGTTATTTTATTTGTCTCTGTTTCCGCTCTCTTTGCTTACTTTATACTTTGAGCAATAATATTTGCACAGCAGTTGCAGCCCGCATTCCTCGCACCGGGGAGTACGCGCCTGGCAGATGTAACGTCCGTGCAGGATGAGCCAGTGGTGGGCAATGGGGATGTCTTCGGCAGGAATGTTCTGAGTCAGTTCCTTCTCGACACTGAAAGGGGTGGTGCAACGGTCGGGAACCAGACCGAGCCGGTGGCTGACACGGAACACGTGGGTGTCGACAGCCATGGCAGCTTTGTTGAATACGACCGATTGGATGACGTTGGCTGTTTTACGGCCCACTCCGGGCAGTTTGATGAGTTCGTCCAGTGTGTCGGGAACCTGACTGTTAAAGTCCTTGACCAGCATCTGGGCCATACCTACCAGATGCTTGGCTTTGTTGTTGGGATAGGACACGCTGCGTATGTAGTCGAAGACAACTTCGGGCGTTGTTGCAGCCAGTGCTTCGGGGGTCGGGAAGTCGCGAAACAGCGGAGGCGTTATCAGGTTGACACGCTTGTCGGTGCACTGTGCCGAAAGTATGACGGCTATCAGCAGTTCGAAAGGATTGCTGTAGTGCAGTTCGGTTTCGGCTATTGGGCGGTTCTCGCGAAACCAGGCTAATATCTTTTCGTAACGTTCTTTTTTTCTCATATATATTGGATGGCTTTGGAGTGAAATCTCTGTTGCTGTCTGCTTATCTTAATTTATTCTTGTGATAGTGCGGAGACACTTTCAGGTGGAAATAAAGAGTCGACACGATGGTGAGGCATGCGCCGAACAGATAAGCCTTGTCGAAGGTACTGATTTCGGCAATGTATCCTCCTGCCAGCATTCCGATGCCGATACCTACATCCCACGAAGTCAGATAGGTGGAGGTAGCTGTTCCGCGTTGGCTGTTGGGAGCCAGATTGACGAAAAGCGTATTGTAGGCGGGAAACATGATGCCGAAGCCGATGCCCAGCATCAGGGCTATCAGAAAGAAGAGGACAGTGCATGCATCACTATTCCAGCGGATGATGTAGACACATGCCGCCAGCAGGAAAAAGCTGACAATGACGACATACAGTCCTGCGGCAATGACTTGTGTTATTTTTCCTCTGTCTACCAGCTTGCCCGAGAAGAGACGCGACACGGCCATACCAACGGCCATGAAGGTGAAGAAGAACCCGGTAGATGCCTGGATGTCGATCTGTTTGGCGTACATGGCTACGTAGTTGGTAGTCATACCGTAGGGGATGGACAGCAGCAACAGGCTGATGCCTGCCGGAAGACCTTTCAGCAGAATAAAGCGGTCGAGCGAGATGGGTTCGCGCTTGACGGGGGGCTTGTAGGGAGTCTTTACGGCCGAAGCACACAGCATACCGGTCAGGCAGGAGCCTAACGAACAGCAGAATATGATGGGGTAAGAGACACTGGCATCGTGTAGGAACAGTCCTGTCATGGGGCCGATGGACATGGCGATGTTGTTGGCCAGTCCGTAGTAACCCAGTCCTTCACCGCGGCGCGAGGAGGGCATAATGTCGATGACGATGGTGTTGCCGCCTACGGTAACCATGCCGAACGATACGCCGTGGATAATGCGGAAGAGGATGAACAGGGTAAGTGTGCCTGCTACCAGATAACCTGCAAACATGGCAGTAAAGATGAAATAGGCCAGTAGATACAATGGCTTGCGGGCAAAAGTATCGAGCAGGTAGCCGGAGAAAGGGCGAATGCACAAGGCCGCGATGGTGTAGCACGACAAGACAACACCAATGGTGGCTTTGTTGGCCTGAAATACTTCCGCCAGGTAGAAGGGAAGTACCGGCATCAGCAGCCAGAAGCCGAAAAACAACAGAAAGTTGGCCGCAAGGATAAAGCAATAACTGGGGGTAACGAGCCTGTCCTTCATGTGTGTGAAAAAAATGTTTTAGGCACGAATTATACGAATCTCACGGTTGCCATGTCGGAAGGGGAGGCAACACGGTGTTTTTCGTGTAATTAGTGCCTAATGAAAAATGAAAAAGAATGTGTTGAACGAGATTTCTCGGTTATTGTGCCGCCTCAAACTCTTTCAGGAAACGGACATCGTTTTCCGAGAAGAGGCGCAAATCGTTGACGCGGTACTTCAGGTTGGCGATACGTTCGATACCCATACCGAGGGCATAGCCGCTGTATACCTTACTGTCAATTCCGTTCAGTTCCAGTACGTTGGGGTCTACCATTCCGCATCCCAGAATCTCTACCCAGCCCGTGTTCTTGCAGAACGGACAGCCTTTTCCGCCACAAATGTTGCAACTGATGTCCATTTCGGCACTCGGTTCGGTGAAGGGGAAGTAGGACGGACGCAGACGAATCTTGGTGTCGCTACCGAACATTTCCTGAGCGAAGAGCAGCAACACCTGCTTCAGGTCGGTGAACGATACGTTCTTGTCTACGTACAGGGCTTCTACCTGATGGAAGAAAGCGTGTGCACGGTAGCTGATGGCTTCGTTGCGGTATACACGTCCCGGACAGATGACGCGGATGGGCGGTTGTGTCGTTTCCATCACGCGGCTTTGTACGCTCGACGTGTGCGTGCGCAGGATGACGTTGTGCGTAACATTTCCTTCGTTGTTTTCGATGAAGAATGTATCCTGCATATCGCGTGCCGGATGGTCTTCGGCAAAGTTCATGGACGAGAATACGTGCCAGTCGTCTTCTACCTCGGGACCGTCGGCGATGTTGAATCCCATGCGTGCGAAGATATCAATGATTTCGTTTTTTACAATGGAAAGCGGATGGCGTGTACCCAGCTTGATGGGGTAGGCCGAGCGTGTCAGGTCGAGGTTGTCGCAACCCGTATTCTGGCTTTCGAATTGTTCTTTCAGCGCAGCGATTTTTTCTTGGGCTTTGTTTTTCAGTTCGTTCAGTTTCATACCTACCTCTTTCTTCTGTTCGGCGGGTACGTTGCGGAAGTCTGCCATCAGTTCGTTGATGGCTCCCTTCTTGCTGAGGTATTTGATGCGGAGCACTTCGAGTTCCTCAGCATTAGCGGCTTTCATTGCTTCTACTTCTTGCAGAAGCTGTTCGATTTTAGCTATCATAGTTATTATCTTATGTTATTCCTAAAGTAAAAAACGATGCAAAGATACAATTTTATTACGATATAGCTTGTCTTGGGGCCGTTAATTTTGTGCAAGTGTGAACTTACGCTTCGGATGCTCTTTAGTTTTGGTATTGGTTTTGTCTACCCGTCAGGATGTCAAAATCTCGCAGAAAGGAAAATCGATCCGTCTGGAAGGAATCTCTCCGGTGGCCGATGACCTGACTGTCATTGCAGTAGTACTCGACAGCAATGTACGGGATTGAATCGGAAACTTTTACTGTAACGTGAGTTCGATATAAAATCAAAAAAAAGAAAGTTGTCTTTCATTGACAAAATTTATAT
>NZ_JAULLJ010000060.1:0-12632 GCF_030518095.1 Bacteroides sp. ET489 | reverse complement strand
TAGAATAGAAAACTAAAAAATACCATGAAAAAAATATTTATAAGTTTTATATGCTTCTTTGTATGTGCATTCACCACAGCTATCTATGCACAAGTAGGTTTTGCCAAAAACAAACTCTATAATGTGATACCAGCCGAGGACACCCCAAAAGCATTGGGTTACAAACAAGGAAACTCAAAAGTCATCCTGATCAAGCAGAATGCCGATGATAAAATGCAGCAGTGGACAATCAGCAATCTGTCCAGCAGTTTTCGTTTTATCAATCCTTTTGATAATAAAGCTATCTGTGCCCGTACAGACAATTCATTGGAAATAACGGAGAACAACGGTTCCGATGAATCACAGTTATGGACTATTCGACCGAAAAATAAGTTTTTACAGATTTTCCCGACTAACAGTCCCGATCTGATTCTATTCTATAGCAGTGAAGGAAAATTGCAATTGGTGGACAAACGTAAGTTTGGAAACGCCCCCGAAACTTTTTTTTCAATTAAGATAAGTAAAATGGCAATGCCTGAAAACGCTGGTCCCGATTTGTCGCAACGTAGCAAAACTTATTGGGAAGACGAAACTTGTTTCGAAGAAAACAAAGAAGCCGGACATGCCACCTACTTACCGTACGCTTCTACCGCTGAAATGAAAGCCGATATAGACTTCTATCAGACCCCATGGACCACCCCCAGAAGTTCGTATTTTTATTCATTAAACGGTAAATGGGCTTTCCACCTCGTTTCTGAGCCATCGCAACGGCCGCAGGACTTCTACAAAGAAGATTACGATATTTCAGACTGGGATACAATCCCTGTGCCGTCCAATTGGGAAATGCAAGGATACGACCGCCCCATCTATGCCAATGTAGAATACCCTCATGCCAATATTCCTCCTTATATTGATGCCCGCAAAGGTTTTAATGATGGAGGGAAAAATTATGGTATCAATCCGGTTGGCTCCTACGTACGTTTCTTCAATCTGCCTGAAGGATGGGAAAAACAACGGACATTTATCCACTTTGGCGGTATCTATAGCGCAGCCTTTGTCTACTTGAATGGCAAATATGTAGGCTATACGCAAGGAGCAAATAATGTAACCGAATTTGATCTGACACAATACCTGCGGACAGGAGAAAATCGTCTTGCCGTACAGGTATTCCGCTGGAGCGATGGCTCCTACCTGGAATGCCAAGATATGTTCCGGATGAGTGGTATCTTCCGCGATGTATATTTGTACAATACACCGCTGGCCAGCATACGCGACCACTACATAACTTCTAAATTAGAAGCACAATCCAACTACAAGGAAGGAAATATGTCCGTAGCCTTAAAGCTGGACAACCGAGACGGACTAAAAGGCTCGAAAGACGTCACACTGAGCCTGATTGCTCCCAACGGCAGTCTAGTAAGTGAAAAAACGCTGCACATTGCATATACACCCGATCAAAAAACAGTTGAAAGACACATATCCTTTCCCTTGAAAGATCTGTGCCTTTGGACAGCCGAAACTCCCAATCTTTACACCTTACACATCGTTCAATACGAGGAAGGCAAAGAAGAGATGGCATTTTCGACCAAATACGGATTCAGAGACATTGAAATACGAGGCTCATTGGTTTACATCAACGGACAACGCGTTTTCTTTAAAGGTGTAAACCGCCATGATACCCACCCTATCTATGGGCGTGCCGTACCTACGGAATCGATGCTGCAAGATGTATTGCTGATGAAACAAAACAACATCAACACCATCCGTACTTCTCATTATCCGAATGCAGCCAAGATGTATGCCATGTTCGATTACTTCGGCCTCTATACGATGGACGAAGCCGACCTAGAAAATCATGCCAACCAATCAATCAGCAACATGCCGTCATGGATTCCAGCTTTTGTTGACCGTATAGATCGTATGATTCTTCGCGACCGTAATCATCCAAGTGTAATCTTCTGGAGTTTAGGTAATGAAGCCGGAGGTGGAAGTAACTTCCAGGCATGTTACGATGCTGCCAAACGTCTTGATAACCGCCCCGTACACTATGAAGGTACCCGCGATGGTAAAGAATATGGCGGTAATCGTTTCAGTGATCTTTATTCTAAAATGTATCCAGGCATGAAATGGATGGATACCTACGTCAATTCATTCAGTAAACCTATGTTCATTTGCGAATATGCCCACGCTATGGGAAATGCCATAGGTAATCTGAAAGAATACTGGAACAGTATAGAAAACAGTACATCCACCATAGGTGGTGCTATATGGGACTGGGTAGACCAAGCCATATATGAACCCAATGAAATGAAAAAAGGCATTTACCGACTGCATACCGGCTATGATTTTCCAGGACCGCATCAAGGTAACTTCTGTTCGAACGGTATAGTTCCTGCCACACGTGACGAATCGCCCAAACTGAAAGAAGTAAAAGCTGTATACCAATATGTACACTTCACACATTTAGGAACAGAGATAAACAAAAATGAAGTCAAAATCCTACTAAAGAACACGTATGATTTCTTGCCTCTTGATGGATTCTATCTTCATTGGGAAATACTGGAAGATGGTTACATTTCGGCAACAGACAGCCTGTTACCCGGCCATGTCATGCCCGATGACTCACTTGCCATAAATATAAAACTGCAGGGAATTAATCTCAGTCAGGCACAAAAAGCAGGAAAAGAAGTAATGCTTAATCTGGCTGTATGCACCAAAGATGCTTCCACTTGGGCCAAAGCCGGACATACAGTTGCACAACAGCAATACGAACTTTTGAAACGTTGTGCCTTGCCGCAGCTTTCAGTCAAAAGCAGTCGGAAGAACACCCTGAAAGTAGAAGAAACTCCAGCTATGTTCATTATAAAAAATGCACATATCGAAGCTTCCTTCGATAAACAAAGCGGACAGATGAAGACACTCATCTTAAACGGACAGTCTGTCATCAGTCATAGCCAAGGCTTTGTATACGATAATCACCGTTGGATAGAAAATGATAAATTTACAGATACCTCCAATGGACTTGAACCGGCAGGGACATGCACCTTAGAGAAAAAAGGAAGTTCTATAATTGTAAGGACTACCCGAGAAGGCAATTTATGCCAAACTCAAATTGTCTATACCTTACAGCCTGATGGAACCATCGGTATGGACGTAGAACTAACACCCCAGACAAGCGAATTGAGAAGATGTGGACTAATATGTGCCATCGACTCATCTCTAAATACAGTCGATTATTACGCCTACGGTCCTTGGGAGAACTACAACGACCGTAAAGACGGATGCACAGTAGGACGCTACAGTACCACTGTAGAACAAATGGAAGAAAAATATGTCAAACCACAATCCATGGGTAATCGTGAAGGACTACGAGAACTGCTTCTTCGCAATAAATCCGGTGCAGGCATCAAAATAGAAACCGAAGGAAACGTATCGTTTTCAGCTTTGCGCTACACAGACGAAGATTTGATGAACTGCGACCATATGTGGGAACTGCAAAAACGCCCGTACATACTCCTCCACCTTGATGCAGCCGTACGGGGTGTAGGCAATGCAAGTTGCGGAAAAGATGTGGACACTTTACCCGTGTATCGTATTCAACAGCAAAAGTACTCCTACAAATTACGCATCAGCAGTATCAATAAATAAGAACGTAGCAACAGTCAATCTACTGAAACTATCATCTTGTAACAATTATAAATTAATGCATATTATGAATCATTCTCTCTACCCGCTTTTCGGAATAGCCACTGTAGCATCCTTACTTTCAGCATGCCAGCAATCCGACAAGGCATCTAAACCCTACAACATTGTCTATATCATGACCGATGACCACACAGCTCAGATGATGAGTTGCTACGATATACGCAACATCGAAACTCCCAACCTCGATCGCATTGCTCGCGACGGCGTTCGTTTCACCAACAGTTTTGTTGCCAACTCGCTCAGTGGCCCCAGCCGTGCTTGTATGCTCACCGGCAAACATTCTTGTGCCAACAAATTCTATGATAATACGACTTGTGTTTTCGACAGTGCTCAGCAAACTTTCCCCAAGCTACTCCAGAAAGCCGGCTATCAGACAGCCGTCGTAGGCAAATGGCATTTGGAAAGCCTTCCTTCTGGATTTGACTATTGGGAAGTAGTACCCGGACAAGGCGATTACTACAATCCCAATTTTATCACTCAAAATAATGATACGATCCAAAAGGAAGGTTACATCACCAACATCATCACAGATGATGCCATCGACTGGATGGAGAACAAACGCGATAAAGAAAAGCCTTTCTGCCTTCTGATTCACCACAAAGCTATCCACCGCAACTGGATGGCCGATACATGTAATCTACATCTTTACGAAGACAAAGAATTCCCATTGCCCAACAACTTTTACGATAATTATGAAAATCGTCTTGCAGCAGCATCTCAGGAGATGAGTATTGCCAAAGATATGGATCTGATATACGATCTTAAAATGCTGAAAGAAGGAAAAGACAGTCGGCTTAAAGCTCTTTACGAAAGTTTTCTTGGTCGTATGAACCCTGCACAACGAAAAGCCTGGGACGATTTCTACAATCCAATTATTGAAGACTTTTACCGCAAGAATCCCCAAGGCAAGGAATTGGCAGAGTGGAAATTTCAACGCTATATGCGTGACTACGCCAAAGTCGTAAAATCGCTTGATGATAATGTTGGCCGTGTACTTGATTATCTGGAAGCAAACGGTCTGCTCGATAATACCCTGGTAGTCTATACTTCTGACCAGGGCTTCTACATGGGCGAACACGGATGGTTCGACAAACGTTTTATGTACGAGGAGTCTATGCGCACACCGCTTATCATGCACCTACCAGCCGATTTCAAAACACGTGGTGACATTCCACAACTGGTACAAAACATCGACTATGCCCCTACCTTCCTTGAACTGGCAGGTGCTCCTATACCTAACGACATTCAGGGTGTATCCCTACTCCCTCTGCTTAAAGGTGAAAAGCCTGCTGACTGGCGTAAAGCGCTCTACTATCACTTCTACGAATATCCAGCCGAACATATGGTAAAACGGCATTATGGTATCCGTACCGAACGCTACAAACTGATGCACTTTTATAACGACATCGACGCTTGGGAACTCTATGACATACAAAACGACCCAACCGAAATGAACAACTTGTACGGGCAAAACGAATACGCTTCTATTGTAACTGAACTAAAAGCAAATATGCTCGAACTTCAGGAACAATACAATGATCCTGTTCGTTTTTCCACTGAAAAAGACCGCTAAGATATCCAATAATATAGATGGCAGTTGTTTCCTCCAAAACAGAAATTATGTTTCTGAAGGGAACAACTGCCACATTTTTTCATTGACACTGCTAAAAAGTAAATATAAAAGTTTCTTATGAACGTCAATCGAACGACGGCAACGTAATCTTGAAGTCGGCGCTAGGTCTATGCTCGGTACGAATGATGTCTTTCATCCGACGGACAATGTCAGGGTGCTGTGCCGCCACATCGTTGTCCTCGTGAATGTCGGTAGCGAGGTTATATAAATGAGGAATTCCTTTTTTCACTACCAGCTTCCAGTCATCCATACGTACGCCTATCTGGTCGGTTTCGTGGAATTCCCAATACAGGAAATCATGCTTCTGTTGCGCCTCATCGTTTCCCGTCAGCACAGGGGCAAACGAAATGCCGTCGAAACAATCACTTTCCAACTTCTTGTTCAAATACTTTTTGGGGAATTTCTTGTCACCAATCAGTTCACAGAAGGTTGGAATCACATCGTAAAAAGCCAGTTGATGGTCGCACACAGCACCAGCTTCCACCTTCCCCGGCCAACGTACTATAAAAGGAATACGAATACCACCTTCGTAGCACTGACGTTTCAATCCACGCAACTTACCGTCTCGGCCGAAAAACACAGGATCGGCACCTCCTTCTTCGTGAGGACCGTTATCGCTGGTAAACACCACAATGGTATTCTCGTCAAGTCCTTTTTCCTTCAGCTTGTCCATTATTTCACCTACATAAGCATCCAACCGTGTAATCATAGCTGCAAACTGAGCATGTGTATGTATCGTGGCATTGTAACGGCTTCCTTCTTGCCCACCCCAAGTTTTGTCCACAAAGAACTCCTTTTTATATCCTTGGAGAATAGAGTCGTCGGGCTGCACCAATTCGGCATGGGGCAGTGTATAGGTAAAAATTCCCATGAAAGGTTGCTTGCCGTCCTGTCTGTCGAGCCACTCCAAAGCTTTGCGATGAATAATGTCGGCAGAGTATTGCGAACGTTTGTAATAATCACGTCCGAACATAGGATACTGAATATTCTCTTCCATCACTTCGCGTACCACTGCCGTATCGCCCAAAGCCTTGCTGTAACGGTTCAGGAAGTTAGGATAGTACAAGTGAGCCTGGAACTGACAAATATAACCATAGTATTCATCAATGCCTCGCTTGTCGGGTGTAGATACCGACCCTTCGTAACCGCCTGCCCATTTTCCGAACATGCCAGTCGTATAACCGTTCTTCTTCATAATTTCAGGCAAAATAATGTGCTGCGGGTCATAAGGCATCTGTCCTACTACACTGTAGTCTTTATTTTCACCATACATCACAACCGGAGTCTCAGGCCAATACTCCTTATTGCCCCGTACCAGACAATGTCCTGAATGTTGTCCGGTCATCAGCGTTGCCCGCGACGGAGCACTGACCGGACTACCGGCATAAGCCTGCGTAAACCGCATTCCTTCAGCTGCCATACGATCGATGTGGGGAGTACTGATATAGGGCTGACCATAACAGGCCAAATCGCCGTAACCCATATCATCGCACAAAATGAATACAATGTTCGGGCGCTGCTCTTTTTGCGCAAAAAGACTTGCACTGCACAACAGCAGTGAGCCTAGAAGAAGAGACGATTGACTTTTCATATAAATGGAATAAACTGATTTAAAATTTAAAAATAGCAAATTGTTTGCGAACGACTGGAAAGAGTCTTGTTAAAGAAGCTAAATTATGGCATAAGACATATTTATAAACAGCCAATTACCTACATTTTAATCGTATCTTTGAAAAGTTTCCGCTGACAGCTTATTGTTTAAAACTAAAATATAAAGAAGAATTCTGAAGCATCTATGAAAAGACTATTCACAGCACCGTGTCTCCTGCTTGCGACACTCGCTTCAACAGCTCAAAACACTACTCAACCCAACATCATCATGTTTCTGGTAGACGACATGGGTTGGCAAGACACCTCCGTGCCTTTCTACAACAACGAACGGAGCAACCTGAATCAACGTTTCCGCACTCCAAACATGGAACGGCTTGCACAACTGGGTGTCCGCTTTACCGAGGCTTACGCATGTGCCATTTCTTCGCCTACACGATGCAGTCTGATGTCAGGCATGAATGCCTCCCGACACAGAGTGACCAACTGGACACTGGAGCTGAACCAACAGACCGATGCCAAGAGTAGCGTCATCAGCCTGCCACAATGGAACTACAATGGTATACAGCCGGACAGTACAGCCGGTAAGATCAACAATTCTACCCCTATCACTTCCCTGCCACAAGTTCTGAAAGATAACGGATATTATACCATACACTGCGGGAAAGCCCACTTCGGTGCACGCACTACTCCCGGAGCAGATCCGGCAACCATGGGTTTTGACGTAAACATTGCCGGCGGTCCTAATGGAGCACCCGGCAGTTATCTGGGAACAAAAAACTTCGGTCAAGGCAGCAAATTTGCCGTATACGGTTTAGAGAAATATTACGGCCAAGACATATTCCTGACCGAAGCCCTGACACGAGAAGCCCTGAACGCCATGAAAAAGTCGGTTGAAATGAACAAACCGTTCTACCTTTACATGTCGCACTATGCCGTCCATTCGCCCTACGACGAAGATAAACGCTTTACCCCCAACTACCGGGGTCAGTTCGACGAACAGCTGAACGATACACTCAACGAGAACGAAGTCCGCTATGCTGCGCTTGTAGAAGGCATGGACAAAAGCCTGGGCGACATCCTCGACTATCTGGAACAGAATCCGGAAGTAGGCAAAAACACCATCCTGCTGTTCATGTCCGACAACGGAGGACAAGGACTGAACAACGTGCGCCAAGGACGTGCCAACCGCGACCAGAACTATCCGGCACGTGCCGGCAAAGGTTCGGCCTTCATGGGCGGCGTACGCGAACCGATGATGGTCTATTGGCCCGGAGTAACCCAAGGCAACACACAGAACGACCAGCGCGTCATGATAGAAGACTTCTTCCCTACCATACTGGAAATGGCCGGCGTAAAACAATATCGCACTTTACAGACTATTGACGGAACAAGCTTTGCAGAGGTACTGAAACATCCGGCAAGGCGGTACGAACGTCCCATCGTGTGGCACTTCCCCAACCTGTGGGGCGAAACGCAGAACAAAGAAGAGAGCTACGGTGCCTATTCCTCAATCCTGAAAGGTGACTATCATCTGATTTATACCTGGGAGAGCCGCCAATGCCGCCTTTACAATGTGAAAGAAGATATCGGCGAACAGAATGATCTGGCAGACAGCATGCCCGAAAAAATAAAGGAACTGGCCGACGAACTGACCCGTTACCTGAAGGAACGGGATGCCCAACGTCCGGCGTACCGTTCGTCCGGTGAACTGATTCCGTATCCGAACGAATGACGCATCATCAACGGAGATGTTTCGTTAATTGCATTTCGGGTTGCAAAATATTCGCCAAAACAAAATAATAGAATAATTTTGCAGCCCGAAAATAGTATGTACAATATGATAACCATCAAACAAACCAGACCCGAAGAAATAAGCAAACTGATGCCTATCTTCGAACAGGCTAAACGCATCATGCGGAAAAGCGGCAACATGAAGCAATGGACCAGCGGATATCCCAATGAAGAACTCGTACGCCGCGACATCGAAAACGGACATAGCTATGTCTGCCTCGACGATGCGCAGGAAATCATCGGTACATTCTCCTTCATCCCGGGCAAAGACCCGACGTATGCCCGCATCTACGAAGGAGCTTGGATAGACAACGTACAGCCTTATGCCACTATCCACCGACTGGCAAGCACAGAAGCAAGTCACGGAGTAGCCGCCGCCTGCCTGGACTGGTGCTACCGTCAGATACCGAACCTGCGGGCAGATACCCACCGCGACAACAGTATTCTGCAGCACATCCTGACCAAACACGGATTTACCTATTGCGGCATCATCTATCTGATGAACGGAGATGAACGGCTCGCCTTTCAGAAATGCAACATGCCGAAAGAACAGCACACCAATGTTTAAAGTGCGTACTTCTGCCTTAGCTCCTCAACAGTGGCACCAGTAAAGTAATCTTCAATAAAGTCCCAACGCTGCGCATCGGTCAGTGCTTCCGTACCAAAGAAGAGGGTAAACAATTCTATCTGTTCTTCGAAAATCAGTTCGCTATTATCCAAAATCAGGTTACGGTAGTCGTCCGTCGACACCAGTTGTAACAAGGTTTCAGGATCGTTAAAACGAATCTGTACGCAAGGAGTTCCACCACCTTCGACACTGAACGACAGACAGTTCAGCATGGAAAGCAAGTTCAGCAGCATGTTCAGGTCGGAGAAAGGAGTAGTGTAGAACACCAGCTTATCGCCCTTGCATCCCGTGATGCGCTGCACAAACAGCTTCTGATAACGGGACAGCAGCAGGTCGAAGCCCTTGGTCACCGTGAACGAAAGTTCGTTGGATTCTTTCTTCTTCACACTGCTGATGTAGCTGACGCTGCGCCCTTCCTCGGTACGCGACTCCAGCAGCGAACCGATAAAGCGTTTGGCCGAGCGGACATCCATATCGTGCTCGGCAAAGACAGCACGGAGTTCTTCTTCATCAAAGCGTCCTTTCGTCTTGCGCAACTTATCGGTCAGCAGTGTCTTCAGGCTGTCAAACAAGGCATCGAGCCGACAACGTATCTCGGCTGCATCTTCCTTCAGCAATACATCGTGCCTGCCTACTGCCACAGCACGCGAACCTTCCCACAACGTACCGTTGCCCAACTGCTGTTTGAACTCTTTATATCCCAACTCCGGGAAACGTTCTTCCCACAAGTCGTTCAGCCGTACCCGATAGACATCGGACTCGCCTTCGACCGGAGTCAGATAATCGTGGAATTCGCACGCAAAAGCATCGCCCATTTTGTCCTGCACATAGCCTTCGGTCAGCAGGTTTTGCGGACTTACGTCCAGCAGATTATGCCCGAAGCGGGCAGAGAGGTCGTCTTCGAGCCACAACAATGCCGTCTTGATGAGCTGTCCCAATTCGGACTCGTACTCCAACTTGTTTTTCGTACGCGGCACCTTCACTACGAACTCAAAATCGGACAAAGAAATCATCACTTCCTGCTTCTCGCCTTTCATGCGATAAACCTCCATCAGCTTACGCAAGATAAGTACCAGCTGTTCCTGAGCAATGTTCCCCAACTGATGCAGGCGCTTCATGTAGTAGAAGTCGCGTTCATGAAAATCGGTTGCTGCAATGCCTTGCACATCGGCATCGCGCGCGGCACGACCGATCTCCTGAATATAATCGACAAACGTACTGGAGGGGGCAACGTGGTACACACGATCGATATCGCTGATGTCAACTCCCATACCAAAGGCCTTAGTGGCCACAATCAGTTTCTTGGTACCTTCCTTGAACTCCTGCACGATGGTGGCTTTCTGTTCTTTCTCTTTTTTACCGTAGTACGATGCCACCAGGTGCCAGTCACACGAACGCACCCAACTCTTCAAGCGCATGTCGATGCCGCCGGCAAAAGGATAGTAAAGCAAAGTCTTATGCCCGTCCAGATAATCTTCGATCCGACCGGAAACAACACGCTGTTTGGCCTTGTCGTAAGTTTCGCCTTCCTCGATCGTCATCTGACGGATATCGAAACCGATGTTGCGACGCTTCACCGTACCTACATACAGCACACAAGGTTCCATCTGCAACGAACGGATGGTCTCGAACACCATGTCGTTTCTTCCTACCGGATTCCACACGGCAGTAGCCGTCAGCGCAAACAGCGGGAAGCCGTATCCGAGACTCTGCTTCAAACCATTCAGATAACGCCCCAGGAACCAATAGTCCACACGGAACTCCTTACCCCAAGTAGTCACCGTATGCGCCTCGTCGACCACCACCATGCCTATGCGGCGTCCGCCGATAAAGTGCTTGATGTCGTACGACAATAACAACTCGGGCGAGAGATAGAACAAGTCAATCTCCCCCTCACGCACCAGACGGTAGACCTCGGCTTTCTGTTCGGGCGACAGATCGGACGAAGCATAAGCCACCCGCGTGTAACCTAACTCCTGCAGACTTTCCACCTGATCGACAATCAATGCCTTCAGCGGCGACACGACAATGGTAAGCAACCCGTACTGACGTCCCAAATAAATGGCAGGTAACTGGAACAGCAACGATTTACCCGAACCCGTAGGTGCTGTCAGCAAAATATTCTCTACAGACGCGTCGCCCTGTTGTGCCTTTTCTGCTTCGAGGATGACATTCTCTATCAGCTGTCCTTGCGAGATTTCCAGTTTCTCTTTCCCACTGAACAAGTCATCGTATATCTCCAGATTGCGGAACTGCTCGTATCCGTAAACTTCCTTCAGCAAAGCCTGAACTTCTTCCCGGCAAGTTGCCGGCAATTGCCGTTGCTTCAACTCGGGCAAACGTCGTGTCGTTACTTCCATTTTCGTCATCGGTTTAAAGAATATACAAATATATGATTTTGTAGCGTAATAACAGGCTTCACACAGGAAAAAGTTCTACTTTCCCACCTGTTGTCTACAGAAGAAGACCATCCAATTCTGAAACACTTGCACGGCTCGCGAGCGACACTTGCATTCCATTTATGGGACACTTGTACGGCTCGCGAACCGTACAAGTGTCCTACAACGTAGTAATTGAAACACCGTTCTCTTGCTTCACGCCTTATCAAACAGTCAAATTAATAGAAAGCATTCTACTGTCTCTCCTAAAGAAGACTGCGTATTCATGCAAAACGACTCAAAAACTCATATTTTCAAATATTCGCCGGTGAAGTTTCATCATAATATTCAGGTAATAAGCACGTTGTTGTGAAACATACTTTCATGCCTCATCAGGGGCAAAAATCGTACATGTGAACTACGGGACATGACGTTTCACAGGAATTCACTATTATACAAGTAGTTAGCATAAACATAAAGAATAAAGGCTGGAAAACTGAATCTTTTCTCTTTTCAACAGATTTAGTACATACGGTAGCTTTCACCTATTATCCGAGTGTTCATTATGTAAATTCATTTAACCAACGAGTCTTATTCTAAATATCAAGTCGCTATAAAGACAACACCGGCAACTCCTAAACAAACACCGGCGGGGCAAACAACTCATCGTTGCCTGTCCCGCCGGTATGTAGATGTTTCATTTATGCGACTTAGATCAATACTCCTCTTCGTTGAAAAAATTTATCCGTATTGATTATCAATATATTATATCATAACCAATGAAATTTGCGCAAACAAACCGCACCGTCTGAGACGGTCTGAGGCGAGCAGAAGAATTAACGACAAACATATCTCTTAAGCAATAATGGGCCTAATAATTTTGTTTTGATTACACTCATATTATCTT
>NZ_JAULLJ010000006.1:0-177095 GCF_030518095.1 Bacteroides sp. ET489 | reverse complement strand
TGTTGACTATCCGTCGGAAGTACGCACATGAGCCGCATCCGGCGGTGGCTGTTGAAAATATGAATGAAAAGGTCTATATTTGCCACATCAAAAAACATTATTTGTCATACTATGAATAAAGCCAAACAATTGGCGGGGGTGTGCCTTTTGACTTTACTGCCCGCCCTTTCTGTACAAGGCCAGCAAACTCAGCGCCCGGACGGATGGTATCATGTCCGTGAAGGACGTGCGGACAGCCTTGATGCCGCCCCTTTCATCACCTTGGAAGACATTGCCGCACTCGAACTGGATACCGATGCTTACGGCAAGCACGTAATAACAGGCAAGGTACGCGAAGACAAGCGGAAACACTGGACGGACGAGACTGCAAAGGCCATTGGACGCCGCATTGCTTTTGTCTGGCAGGACAGTGTGCTGACCGCGCCGCGTGTCAACGCACGTATCGAAAGCGGTCACTTCCAGATAAGCAGCCGGAACGATTGGGAATTGCCCGCCGTTTACCGACTGATGATGGAGACAAAAGGCCCCAATGAAACAGACATGCACCGTGCGGGCAGTCTGCGCCGCGTGCACAGCCAAAAATTATGGGACGAGGCAAGGCAATATAAAGTCAGCATGACAGATACGACTTTTCTGGACACCCGCGGCCCGATGTCGTTGAAGGCTATTGATGCTTGGAGTGGCGACGGCTTCAACGAGAATTACGCTTTCAATCAGACGGTCTACTTGGCCGCACTGGAGCGGGCACAAAAGCGTCTATGCGTGGCCGACGGCCGGCTGGAGCCTACCTTCTGCTCGGCCGAGGACCTATACATCAGTCAGGGATTGTACGACTTCATTATGGGAACGCTGACCCAATGGAACCGGCTGCTGGAGTCAGGCGACTGGGAGATCGTAGAGCAGGAAGGTGTGTATGCCGTGATGCCGAAGAAGAAGTAAACAGAGAACCGGTCTATACTAGCTTCTAATCTCGGTTAATATCCGTATTTATAGTCAAAGATATATGATGAACATGAAACAGATACTTGATGACTGGCAAGGGTTGTTCCCAATCTTATCGCCGCATACAGCCTCTACTTTGTACATGAAGGCCGATTTCGTACTGATAGGGCTCAGGCTTGAGAAGGTCATGTCTGATGCCTATCGGGTTGTTTTGGAATGCCTTCCGCTGTGGGAACAGGAAAAAAGCAGAATGAAGGTACCTGTTTTTTCATGGGAGCTTTATGACAAAAAAGGTATGCAGTTCTTCATCAAGACTTCATTGCACGAATATCTGTTCCCAACAGCCGCCGAGTGTGCCAAAGAACAGTTTGGCATGCTCTTGAAAGACAATATTCTGTCGGGCGACCTGTGTGAATGCATTCGGAAAGCTTCTTTAGCGTTTGCAACCCAACACAATCCCACGAACTGGCACCGCATCTTTGCATTCAAACTGGCGTTGGCCTCTTATTTGAATGACGCCCGTTTCCTTGCAGAAGTAAAGCAGGAAATAGAAAAGGAAATCAGGCATTGGGATTCGGACCGCTTCTCCGCACTGTTCTTAAAGTCCAAGGAAGAGTGGGAAGCCGACTTATACCGTCAGTTTGAAGACAGAGAAGTGCTACTCGAACGTATTCATGCAAACATGGATGACAAGAAAATAACCAGACTGAAGTCGTCTCATATCTCGTTGTAGCCGAACGGGGTGCTACAAACTCTCAACATAGGTTGAGATTTTTGGTGCGTTGTTGGACGAACGGGGCGGATTTTATATTTTTGCATAGTAGTAATTAAAGTAAGTAGTTATCCTAAAAAAGAGGCTTCTAGTAATGAAAGTTATTCCAACCAATAGAAATAAAGTATTAATCTTGTCAGGTATTCTTATACTTGTCTGTTTTCTGTGGATAGGCTTTTTCGCATTGCCTGTTGCACTTCCTGTTTGTGGTCTTATCGGGCTCAGCTATGGCATCAAGCATAAAGACAAGCGTTTTGCAAATTATTCTGCAGCTGTACTGACTTTTGGAATATTCTGTGTAGTATATACCTTAATTGTTATAAAATCCATGTAAAATGAAAACAACCTATTTATTGAGAACACTTTTTGTACTCCTTTGCATCGTCGCTTTGACAGGATGCAGCGATGAAGAGAGTAATCCGCTCCGCTTCGACCTCTCTACCGATACGGACAACACCGTAGATGTCTGTTTCCCCCGCTCTGAAGAAGACGGGAGCGCAGGCTCCGTCACCATTCTGGGTGGCGATGGTAACTATACTGCGCAGTGCGACAATGACGCTGTCCTGAAAATCGACATGAAACATTCCAATGCGTTCGTTCTCTATCCGCAGGATTGGGGCGAAGCACACGTCACCGTGACCGACGGTACGGGTGCATCCATTGTACTGAAAGTAAATGTTTTCCAGGCAAAACAGACGCTGGTTATCGGAGGTATGGATGTCCTTATTACTGGAGGTGAAGAACTGACGGACGAACAGAAAGCCGGACTCCGCGAGGAAGCCTTGGCCACTATTCCAGTAAAAAAGGCAGGTGGAGGCTACCGGATGGTGTCTGACAATCCTCAGGATCCATACAGCGGTACGCTCAGTTTCTATCCCACGGAGATGGACAAAGAGGAAGAAATGGTGAAGGGTACCTTCATCGTCAACTCCGACCGCAGTGAGGAGAATCCGTGGTACTACCGCTTTCTGCTGGAAGAGAAAGAATACACACTGATATTGTTGCCTTATAAGAATGAGAAGGGAGTGACAAGAGACTACTTGATTCCTACTATGGCTCTGTTTGAAGATGTGACCGAACAGATTCCGACGTCCTATCCAGGCGTGAAGGTGTTTACGCAGCAGGTTGTCAAGGTAGACTGATAAGATGAGGCTTTAAGATGTGTAGTGCAACGGCACTACGGAACGTATAAAAACGAAAAGAGGTTGCACGCTGATTGTGCAACCTCTTTTCTTATATTAGAGTTATTTGCGTGACAGATGTTACCTCACGATGCCTTTCGAATTGCCAATGAAGTCGATGATATTGCGTATCTCGTCGCTCATGGGCACCTGGTCCTCAATCTTCTGCAAGGCATCCTGAATGCTGAAGTTACCTTGGTATACCAGTCGGTATGCATTCATGATGTGGCGCAGGATGCGATCTGTGACCTGATTCTTGTGTTGCAGTACCATGGCGTTCACTCCGTGATATTCGGCAGGATTTCCGGCCATGATGATGTAGGGAGGCACGTCTTTGGAAATGCGGCAACCGCTTTGTACCAGCGACCAGCTTCCTATGTGGCAGTTTTGCTGCAACAGTACGTTGCTGCTTAAGATTACGTAACTATCGATGCAACAGTCGCCTGCTACTGTGGTTTTAATGCCCAGTACGCAATGGTTGGCAATTTTCACATCGTGACACAGGTGTACACCATCCATCAGATAGTTTTCGTTGCCTATCTGTGTGTATTGTCCTTCGTGCGTTCCTCGGCTGATGACTACATTCTCGCGGATATCGTTTTTGTCGCCGATAACGAGCAATGTATGCTCACCTGTATAATGGAAGTCTTGCGGTTCACTTCCTAATACGGCACCGTGGTGCACTTTGTTACCTTTCCCCATGCGGGTACCGCTCAAAATACGTGCGCCGGACATGATGATGCTTTCATCGCCGATTTCTACATCTGCTTCGATATAGGCAAACGGTTGTACGGTTACGTTTTTTCCGATTTTGGCGGCAGGGTCTACATAAGCTAATGGACTAATCATAATATTAGGTTTTTAATTACTGTTCTCTTCCTCCACCCAAGGCCTGGTACAAGCTGATGACAGCCTGCATGCGGCTGAATGTATCGCTTACCTCGGAAAGCTGTGCGCTGAGGTAGGATTGCTGAGCAGACAACACTTCCAGATAAGTTGACGTGCCTAAGTTAAACAATTCTTTTGTATAATCGGCTGCATTCTTGGCAGAATTTACTTCCATGTTGCGTGCTTCTACCTTTTGGCTGCATGCCTGATACTGGCCGAGCGCATTGCTTACCTCGTTTCCGGCATTGAGCAGGGTGGTCTGGAACTGGATCTGGGCTTCTTCCTGTTGGGCTTTGGCAATTTTCAGTTTGGCGATGTTAGCACCATTCTGGAAGATCGGCTGTGTGAGCGAAGCCACGGCACTAGCCAATAATTTGGCCGGATTGACAATGGCTGCACCGGCACTGTTGGTCCAACCAGCCGAACCGCTGAGGGTAATGCGCGGATAGAAGTTGGAGCGTGCTACGTTGGTATTGTAATAAGCCGATGCCAAAGCTTGTTCGGCTGCTTTTACGTCAGGACGGTTAGAAAGCAGTTGCAGAGGAATGCCAGCTGAGAAATCGCTGGGAAGCTGCTGTTCTTCCAGTATACCGCGTTCGATGGCGTGTGCCGGTTCGCCCAGTAACAGGCAGAGAGAGTTTTCGATCTCGCGGATGCTGGTGCGGATGTCAGGCAATGAAGCCTGCACTTGTGCGTATGCAGCGCGGCTTTGCTCTACAGCGGCTTCTGTCGTATTATAGATGCCGGATTCCTTCATGGCTTCCATCGTTTCGGTATTCTTTTTCAGAATCTCGGCAGTTCCTTCTGTTATTTCCAGCTGACGGTCGAGCATCAGCAAGGTGTAGTACAGATTGGCCGTATTGGCGATGAGCTGTACACGGGTGTTCTGTTCGTAGGCTTTGGTTTGTTCCAAAGTGGCTTGTGCCTGACGTTTCAGATTCAGAAGTTGTCCGAACAGGTCAATCTGCCAGCTGGCAGTTACGGGCAGCGAATAGGTCTGTGTGGCTTTGCCTTTGTCCCAACTGCTGACTGTTCCTTGAGGCGAAAGAGTCAATGCAGGGATAAATGCCAGTTTAGAGGCCAGTAACGGAGCCTGAGCTTCTTTAACTTTCAAGGCTGCAGTGCGGATATCGGGGCTACTGGTCAGTGCTTGTTCGATGAGGGCTTGCAGTTTCGGGTCGGTGAAAACTTCCCTCCAGGGCAGATTCCCGAAATTGGCTGTATCGGCAACGAGCGTATCGCCACCGGCTACGGTGTCGCGATAGAGCCCTGCTGTCGTGATGTCTTCGGGTCTGTCGTATGATTTGTAGATGTGACAACTGCTTAACAGGGCAGTGGCACACATCAAAGTTATGATTTGTTTCTTCATAAATGCTATTTTAATGAAGAATGTAGAATGAGCATGTCTGGATGCTCATTCTGCATTCTTGCCTGTTTGGATATTATTTGGTGTACTGTTCTATCTCAGGTTCTGCATCGGAGTTGTCCACGTCTTTCCATTCCATCGGTTTGAATTTCTCTTGCAGATATTGGAAAGCTACGAACAGGGCAGGTACGATGAAGATCTGCAGGATCATACCGATCAACATACCACCGATGGCCGATGTTCCGAGTGTACGGTTACCGTTGGCGCCGGCACCCGAAGCAAACATCAGCGGGAGCAGACCGACGATCATGGCCATTGACGTCATCAAGATAGGACGCAGACGGGCGGCGGCACCCAGTACGGCTGCCCATGTGATACTCATACCCATCTTACGGCGGTCAAGTGCGAACTCAACGATCAGGATGGCATTCTTGGCCAACAGACCCATCAACATGATCAAGGCAATCTGCATGTAAATGTCGTTGGACATAGAGCCGATAATCATCTTCAAGGCAGGGATGCTGCCGATGGCACTGGCTCCGTTGACGAAGAGGAAGCTTCCCAACAGACCGAACGGGATTGAGAGCAATACGGACAGCGGCAGAATGTAACTTTCGTATTGTGCACTCAGCAACAGGTAGACGAAGACGAAGCACAGTACAAAGATAAGGCCGGTTGTACTACCACTGGTTTCTGCCTCCTCACGCGCCATACCTCCTAATTCGTAACCGAAACCGGCAGGCAGATTTTGCTGAGCTACTTCGGCAATGGCTTGCAGCGCTTGACCTGAAGTGTAGCCGGAAGCAGGAGCTACCATGACTTTCATAGAAGTATACAGGTTGAATCGGCTGATAACATCCGGACCGTAAACTTTCTCGATAGAAACAAACTGGGTAATAGGAGCCATCTCATTGCCGTTGCGCACCTTGATACTTTGCAGTGACTCCAGGTTCTTGGTTGCGTCGGGTTCTGCCTGTACCATGACACGATACATCTTACCAAAACTGTTGAAGTTGGATGCATACATACCTCCATAATATCCTTGTAGCGTAGTAAGAATGGTGCTTGGACTAAGGCCTGCTTTCTTACAAGCAGCTGCATCAATATTCAGCAGGTACTGCGGGAAGTTCGGGTTGAAGCTGGTACGTGCAGAGTTGATTTCCGGACGTTTTTCCAATTCGGCTGTATAAGCGTTGACCACGTCGAAGAAGTGGTTCAGGTCACCACCCGTCTTATCCTGCATGTTAAGCTCGATATCGCTAGATGCTGAGTAACCCGGAATCATAGGCGGAGCGAAGAACAATACCTGTGCTTCTTTGATCACTTTTTGAGCACGCATGAAGAGGGTTGCATAAACAATATTGGAGTTCTGCATCGTAGAGCGTTCTTCCCAGTTTTTCAGTTTGATGATGACCGAACCGTACGAAGGACCTTGGCCACCGATAAAGCTAAAACCGGAAATAATAGTACGCGATTGTACGGCAGGATCGGAAGCTACGAGGCTGTCTACACGATTCAGAATTTCCTGGGCACGTTCTTGTGAGGTTCCGGGAGGTAAGGTCACGGCACCCATGATGGTACCGGTATCTTCATTGGGCACCATACCTGTAGGCGTTGTCTGCATAAAGACAACCAGCAGGGCAATAGAAGCTACTACAATGCTTCCCGATAACCATTTCTTCTGGATGAATTTCAGCACTTGCTTTTTGTACTTGCCAAGAAGTGAGTTATAGGAATCATTAAAGGAGTTCTTGAACTTGTCGGTTGTCATACCGGCCAAAGCCAGAATACTGATGACAATCATCACAACGCAGAGCACCGGATGATTCTCGAAACTGAATAGGCCGAAGATCATACCGATAATGGCGATGATAGTGAACAGCAATGTTATGCCCGGACGCATCAGACGACCCAAAGAGTCGGCATAGCGTGCAATGAAGATTTTACGGGCTTCCTTGGTGGCAGTGCCAACACGCTCTTTAAGAGGAGCGTTGGTGTTGTGGGGTTTCAGGAAGATGGCACACAGGGCAGGACTCAGTGTCAAGGCGTTCAATGCGGAGAAACCGATGGCAATGGCCATGGTAAGACCGAACTGGCGGTAGAATGTACCGGCTGTACCACCCATGAAGCTTACAGGGACGAATACGGACATCATCACCAATGTAATAGAGACGATGGCGCCGCCCAATTCGTGCATGGCGTCGATAGAAGCTGCTCTGGCCGATTTGTAACCTTGGTCAAGCTTGGCATGGACACCTTCGACAACCACAATGGCATCATCAACCACAATGGCAATAGCGAGCACCATAGCCGAAAGGGTCAGCAAGTTGATACTGAATCCGATAAGCTTCAGTACGAAGAATGTGGCGATCAAAGCTACCGGGATTGCAATGGCCGGAATCAGGGTAGAACGCATGTCCTGCAGGAAGATGTAAACCACAATGAACACAAGGATGAATGCCTCGATCAAAGTCTTTACTACCTCGTGAATAGATGCGAAGAGGAAGTCGTTGGCACTCTGTGCAATGTTGATCTTCAAGCCGGCAGGCAATTGGGTTGCGTAGTCATCGAGCAATGCTTCAATGTCGCTGATGGTTTGGGTTGCATTGGTTCCTGCCATCTGGTAAACGATACAGCTGACAGCCTTGTGACCGTTTACTGTATTATTGAAGCTGTAGGTCATACGTCCCAGTTCGATACGGGCAATGTCCTTCAGACGCAAAACTTCACCGTTTTCGAGTGCTTTGATAACAATATCCTCGAATTCGCTGGTTTGTTGCAGACGACCTTTATAGCGCAGTGTGTATTGGAAAGTTTGTTTTCCACGTTCACCCAACTGTCCGGGAGCTGCTTCGATGTTTTGTTCGCCTAGTGCTGCTACTACGTCATTGGGGATCAGTTTGTACTGAGCCATGATGTCTGGTTTCAGCCAGATACGCATAGAGTAGTCCACACCCATCACGTTGGCATCACCTACACCGGTAACACGTTTTACCTCAGGAATAAGGTTGATGTTGGCGTAGTTCTCAATGAACTCAATGTTGTATTGGTCTTTCTCGTCGTAGAGTGAGAAGATCATCAACATAGAGGTCTGTCTCTTCTGGGTGGTTACACCGACTTTGGTTACTTCGGCCGGCAACAGTCCTTGTGCCATGGACACACGGTTCTGTACGTTTACGGCTGCCATATCGGGGTCAGTACCTTGCTTGAAGTAGATGGAGATATCAGCCGAACCGCTGTTGGAGGCGTTCGAAGTCATGTACATCATGTTTTCTACACCATTGATCTGGTCTTCCAGCGGGGCAATAACAGAGTTCAATACGGTCTGTGCATTGGCACCGGTATAGGTGGCACGTACGGATACCGTAGGCGGTGCAATGTCTGGATATTGCGTAATAGGCAATGTTGCCAGACCAATAAAGCCCAGGATTACTATCAGGATGGAGATAACCGTCGATAGTACAGGGCGGTTTATAAATCTATCTAGTTTCATTGTTTCTTCTTTTATTGTTTGGTTGACGGGCTTTCGGCTTTGAGGCGAATTGGCTAACACAAATAGGGGAAGAGAGGATATCTATTGTCCTTTTCGCGATAGGTTAGCCTGTTATACTTGTCAACTCATTAACTTGTTATTTGAATGCAGTCTGTATGTTACCTTCTTTCTGGTCTTTCAGCGCCTTTTGGTATTCGGCTTCTTTGTCGGCTGGGGTAATCGGAGTTACTGCCTGTCCGTCTTTCAGCGACTGTACGCCTTCTATGGCTATTTTGTCGCCCTTCTTAAGACCTTCGGTTACATAGAAATACTTGCCGTCGTCCAAAGTGAAGACTTTGATTTCGGTATTTTTCAGTGTATTGTCTGCCTGGAGTACAAAAACAAATCGCTTGTCCTGGATTTCGGTTGTAGCCGACTGAGGAATCATAATAACGTCGTGTAACGGATTGGGGAAGACAACGTTACCTGTACCACCACTGCGCAGAATATTGTGCTTGTTGGGGAAGAGGGCACGCATGTTTACTGAACCGGTAGTCTGGTCGATGACACCGCTGATTGTTTCCACACGTCCGCTGTCGGCATACATGGTTCCGTCGATAAGTTGCAGCTGAACATCAGGCATCTTGTCGAGGATTTCTTTCATGGTGCCTCCTTCGCGTATCATTGACAGCAACTGACGCTCGGTCATTGAGAAGTAGGCGTACATTTCGGAAATGTCTGCCACAGTGGTAAGTGGGGTAGCAATGGAAGCGCTAACCAAACTACCTACACGGTAAGGAATGGTACCTACTACACCGTCGCTGGGGCTGGTAACCTGAGTATACGACAGGTTGTTCTTGGCATTGATGAGCTGAGCTTCGGCTTGTGCCAGTGTGGCTTTAGCTTGTGCCAACTGGTTCTCGGACATTTTCAGGTCATAGTCGCTGATGATCTGTTTTTTGTTCAGTTCTCTCTTGTTGGCAGTAGTCTGTTCTTGGGTACTTAAGGCTGCTTTGGCAGTTTCTACGGTTGCTTTGGCAGTCTGTACGGCAGCTTGGTATTGTACGGGATCGATAGTGAACAATACTTGTCCTTTGCGTACGAAGGCACCTTCATCTACGTGTAATTTGGTAATGAAACCGCTTACCATTGGGCGGATTTCTACGTCTTGTTTACCCTTGATTGTAGCAGGGTAACTGTTTGTCAGGTTCGCAGTAGTGGTATTTACCTCCATGACTGCAATTTCGGGGGCACTGCCCGTATTTTTGTTGCCTTGTCCGCAACTGCTTAGCAGTGCCAGGCAACATACCAATAATCCTAATCTACTCTTCATACTCTTTATATTCTCTTATGTGATATTATATTGTCATTGATTTGCCAAAGCTTGTGTGTTCTTGCCCATATATAGGGGCTTCCCTATGAAAACTAAATACCTCTAATTAGTTTTTTGTGTGCAAATTTATTCTTTTCTTGTTGTATAAGGTATGAATACTTTGCTTTTTTAACTATGTTTCATATATATATGCGGAGCAAAGGAGGTTTTTTGTTTAAAATACTGTAAAGTATACAGCTAATTAATAGATAACCTTTATTTTTGCAGCATGTTAAATTGCAATCGTTATAATAGTAGGATGAAATCGTTTTTTCGGCGATTAGGAGTGGCTGCAGTTATAGGAGCTGCACTTTATTCTTGTGCGAGTATCGGACGTTTGGAAGGAGGTCCTTATGATGAAGATCCTCCCCGTTTTGTGTCGGCTTCGCCCAAGCCGGGAGCATTGCATAACACCAAGAAGAAGATAGCCATTGAGTTCGATGAATATATCACGCTGGAAAAGCCGAATGAAAAGATTGTTATCTCTCCGCCACAGGTGCAGCAGCCCGAAATTAAGGCCAGCAGCAAGCGCGTGTTGGTGAGCTTGCAGGATACACTGAAAAAAGATGTAACATATACCATAGATTTTGGCGACGCCATTCAGGACAACAACGAAGGCAATCCCCTAGAGTCGTTTACCTATACGTTTTCGACAGGTGCGGTATTGGATACGATGGTCATATCCGGTACGTTACTCAATGCCGAGAACTTGGAGCCTGTTAAGGGTATGTTGGTCGGCCTGCATGCCAATCTTGCCGATTCGGCGTTTACAGCTTTGCCATTCGACCGTGTGGGACTGACGGACAGCCGCGGACGCTTTTCCATTAGGGGAGTTGCAGCCGGCCAATACCGCATTTATGCTTTGCAGGATGCCGACCAGAATTATTATTATTCCCAGCCTACTGAAGCGATTGCTTTCAATGATTCGCTGGTTATTCCTTCTTCGGAAATACGTTTGCGTCATGATACGGTGTGGGTCGACTCGCTGACGATAGATACTATTATCGACCGGAATTATACGCATTATCTGCCGGATGACGTGATGCTGCGTTGCTTTAAGGAAAAGCGTTTCTCACAGCGTCTGGCTCGTAGCGAACGTCTTACTCCCAAGGAATTCTCGCTTTACTTTACGGCTCCGGCCGATAGCTTGCCGGTATTGAAGGGCTTGAATTTTGATGAAAAAGATGCTTTTGTCATCGAACAGACAACGGGACGTAACGATACGTTGCACTATTGGATTAAGGATTCGCTGATTTATCAGATTGATACATTGAAGATGAGTCTTTCTTATCTCTATACCGATTCGCTGAAGCAGCTGGTACCGCGGACCGATACCCTGAAGCTGGTGTCGAAACAGCGTCCCAAGAGTGAGAAGGAACTGGAAAAAGAACGGAAAGAGCGCGAAAAAGAGTTGGAGAAGAAGCGTAAACGGGGAGATAAAGACACCATCCAGGTTAATTTCCTGCCAGTTGACGTATATGCTCCCTCGCCTATGGATATATACGATTACATTACATTGACTTTCCAGGAACCATTGAGCAGTATAAACGATACGGCTATCCATTTGCGGCAACAGATTGACTCGCTGTGGACAGACCTGCCTTTCGAGTTGGTGAAAGATTCGCTTGACCAGAAAGTATATAATGTATTGCCCGGCAAAGATTGGGAATTCGACGGAAGTTATTCCTTTGAAGTCGATTCAATGGCTTTCCATGGCCTGTACGGGCTTTTCACTGATAAAATAAAAAAGGACTTTAAGGTGAAAAAGCAGGAAGATTACGGAGCCATATTCTTTAATGTTTCGGGCGCCGATTCCCTGGCTTTCGTAGATTTGCTTGACGAACAGGACAAGGTGGTGCGTTCGGTTCCGGTGGTTGATGGGAAAGCAGACTTTTATTTCCTGAATCCGGGCAAATACGGAGCACGCCTGATCAATGACAGGAATGGTGACGGTGTATGGACGGAAGGCGATTATGCTGCTAAACGTCAGCCGGAAGAAGTGTTCTATTATTGGCAAGTTATCGAACTGAAGGCTAATTTCGAATTGACCCAAACATGGAATGTAAAAGACAGACCATTGGACAAGCAGAAGCCTGATGTACTTAAAAAACAGAAACCAGATGAAGACAAAAAGAAAAAAAATAACCGCAACAGTAACAGCAGCAATTACTAACAAAGGACGGCTGTGGATGCTGTTGGTGATTGGGTGGCTATGCACGACGGTTGCCATGCCGCTCCGGGCACAGTGTCCTGCCGAAAACAAAGCTTTCAAATCGGGTGAACAGGTTGTGTACGACTTGTATTTCAACTGGAAGTTTATCTGGAAAAAGGTAGGTCTGGCCAGCCTGACGACAAATTCGACTACCTTTAATCACGCTCCGGCTTATCGGATGAACCTGTTATCGACAGGTAGCAAGCAGACCGATTTCTTCTTCAAGATGCGTGATACGCTGACCTGTTACATTACGGATCGTATGGAACCGCTTTATTTCCGTAAGGCAGCCGAAGAAGGTAAGCGTTATACGGTGGACGAGGCGTGGTTCTCTTACAAGGACGGAGTGTCCTATGTAAAGCAACGTCGTACTTACCGGGATGGTACAAAGTATGAGATGGAATATAACGATTCGCGTTGTATCTTCGATATGCTGAGTATTCTGGCTCAGGCACGTTCGTACGACCCGCGCGACTATAAAGTAGGCGACAAGATACTCTTTCCGATGGCTACCGGGCGCAGAGTCGAGGAACAGACGTTGATTTATCGGGGCAAAGAGAATGTGAAAGCCAATAATGATACGACGTACCGCTGTCTGGTGTTTTCCTTTGTCGAGTATAAGAAAGGAAAAGAGCAGGAAGTCATCACCTTCTTTATTTCCGACGATGACAACCATTTGCCCATCCGGTTGGATATGTACCTGAATTTCGGTTCGGCCAAAGCTTTCTTCAAGAGTGTAAGAGGCAACCGTTATCCGATGACTTCGATAGTTACAGAGTAAACGGGAGGGTATCGCCCTTCCGGAACACGCTCGATTCGAAAGTCGCTATCAGTTTGCCTTCCTGATTGGTTACGTCTATCTGGTAATAGCCGGTTGTACGGCCTATGTAGCGTTCGCGTGCTTCGGCATACAGAGTGTCGCCGGGTCCGCTGCTGCGCAGGAAGGTGATGTTGGACGAGAGTGAGACCGCCAGCGTGCCGTGCGAATTGGCAGCTGCTGCCAGAGCCAGGTCTGCCAGTGTGAAGATGGCTCCTCCCTGGGTACGGTTTCCCGCATTCAGGTGGTCGGCTGTGATGGTCAGGCGTGCTTTGGCATATCCTTCTTTTACTTCCAGCAGTTCTACTCCAGCATTTCTGGCAAACAGGTCATTCTTAAAGAAATCTTGTGCAGTCATATTTTTGTGGTTATTTAGTTCAAATTGTTCCGTTTAGGCGCAAAAATAACAATTTTGGCCTTTAATTGTATGATTTGGGTGGGTCTATTTGTAAAATGACGGTTACTTTTGTCAACGAAACAATTCTAAATTTTAAATTATAAATCCACTATCTATGAAAACTGCTTTCGCAACATTGGGGCTTGCCCTTCTTGTTTTTGCCGGTTGTGCAGGACAAAAGAAAACTGAAATCGATTTTATTCAAGACAACATTGATAATGCGGTAGCGCAACATACGCTGCAGACCGATATTATCGAGAAGTCAGGAAAGGTACTGAATCCGCGTACGATTGACAAGGATGGCAGTATTCATTACATTCCTATTGACGACTGGTGCTCCGGTTTCTTCCCCGGCAATATCTGGTTCACTTACGAGCTGACCGGTGATAAGAAATGGATACCACTGGCCGAGAAGTATACCGAAGCTCTTGACTCGGTGCAATACCTGACATGGCACCACGATGTAGGCTTTATGATTGGTTCCAGCTATCTGAACGGTTATCGTCGTTTGGGCAAGGAGGAGTACAAGCCGGTTATCATACAGGCTGCCAAGTCTCTGTCTACCCGTTTCCGTCCCGGAGCAGGAGTGATACAATCATGGGATGCCGACAAAGGATGGCAAGCACAGCGCGGATGGAAGTGTCCGGTGATCATCGACAACATGATGAATCTGGAATTGCTGTTCGAAGCTTCGTTGATGTCGGGCGATTCTACTTTCTATAACATTGCAGTAAGCCACGCCAATACAACAATGAAGAACCACTTCCGTGCAGACAACAGCTGCTATCATGTAGTAGATTATGATCCGGAGACTGGCGAGGTTCGCAAGAAACAGACTGCACAGGGCTATGCCGACGAGTCAGCTTGGGCACGCGGACAAGCATGGGCATTCTACGGTTACACAATGTGCTACCGTTATACACACGATGCCAAGTATCTGGAGCAAGCCGAAAAGGTATACAACTTCATCTTCAACAACAAGAACCTGCCCAAAGACTTGGTTCCTTACTGGGACTTTGAGGCTCCCAACATCCCCAATGAGCCGCGTGATGCTTCGGCTGCTGCCTGTACAGCTTCTGCCTTGTATGAGCTGAGTACTTATGTACCCAATAAGGGATATAAGGAAACTGCCGACAAGATAATGGAAAGCCTGGGTTCACCCGCTTACCGTGCAGCTGTAGGAACAAACGGCAACTTCATTCTGATGCACTCGGTAGGAAGTATTCCTCATGGTGCCGAAATCGACGTGCCTCTGAACTATGCCGACTACTACTTCCTGGAAGGCTTGATCCGTAAAAGAGACCTGGAGAAGAAATAATCCCTACATTTAATCTGTTTTAATCCATGAAACATCCCTTTAATATATTGGTGGGGGGCATGGGACTACTGGCTCTGGCCGGTTGCAAATCTGCCCGGCAAGAGCCGGCTGCTTTGCAACCCAACGTCATCTATGTTTTCCCCGACCAGTACCGCAATCATGCCATGGAATTCTGGGGACAGGAAGGATTCCGCGAACATGTCAACTTCCGCAACGACCCGGTACATACGCCCCGTCTGAACGATTTTGCCCGCGAGTCGCTGGTGCTGACTTCGGCGCAGAGCAACTGTCCCTTAAGCAGTCCCCATCGGGGCATTCTGCTGACAGGCATGTACCCCAATAAGAGCGGAGTGCCACTGAACTGTCATTCCAACCGCCCCATCAGTTCGTTGCGTCAGGACGCCGAATGTGTCAGCGACGTTTTCAGCAAGGCTGGTTACGACTGTGCTTATTTCGGCAAACTGCATGTCGACTGTCCGACACCCAACGACCCCAATAACCCCGGCCACTACGTAGAAGAGCAGGTGCCCGCATGGGATGCCTATACCCCTGCAGAGCGTCGTCATGGTTTTAACTACTGGTATTCGTACGGTACGTTCGACGAACACAAGAATCCCCATTACTGGGATACCGACGGCCGCCGTCACGACCCCAAAGAGTGGTCGCCCCTGCACGAGGCCGGCAAAGTGGTGTCGTATCTGAAGAACGAAGGAAACGTGCGCGACCCGAAGAAGCCTTTCTTCATCATGGTAGGCATGAATCCGCCCCACAGCCCGTACCGTTCGCTGGACGACTGCATGGAAGAAGACTTCAACCTGTACAAAGATCAGCCGCTGGACAGCCTGCTGATACGTCCCAATGCTGACCCGACAATGAAGAAGGCCGAGTCGGCACGCTACTACTTTGCGTCGGTGACGGGTGTAGACCGTGCATTCGGACAGATACTCGATGCACTGAAGGAGCTGGGGCTGGACAAGAACACCATCGTCGTATTTTCGTCCGACCATGGCGAAACCATGTGCAGTCAGGGTACCGACGATCCGAAGAACTCGCCTTATGCCGAGTCGATGAACGTCCCCTTCCTGGTACGTTTCCCCGGACAGATAAAGCCGCGTGTCGACGACCTGATGCTGTGTTCGCCCGACATCATGCCTACTTTGCTGGGCCTGGCCGGTCTGGCCGATTCAATTCCTGCCACGGTGCAGGGACGCAACTATGCTCCGCTCTTCCTCGATGCACAGGCCGACGTGGTACGCCCTACCGGTGCGCTTTACATACAGAACGTAGACGGCGAGAAGGATGCCGATGGCAAGGTGCAGTCCTATTTCCCCTCGGCTCGCGGGTTCAAGTCGGCTAAGTATACACTGGCCCTCTACATCGACCGCAAGACTAAGCAGCTGAAGAAAACCCTGCTGTTCGATGACGAACACGATCCTTATCAGCTGAACAATCTGCCACTGGAGGAGAATGCCGAAGTCGTGAAGCAGCTTTGTGCCGAAATGGGCAAGGTGCTGAAGGAGATAGACGACCCCTGGTATCGCGAGGGCATCCTGAAGGATATGATACCTTATTGATCTTTGTTGTCTGATATTGATCTTAAAAGGTCCTGGTGCCTTCTTAGATAAGAAACTACGCTATTATTGGGGGAGGCATATAAATAGACAGATAAATTAAAAGGCTTCGGTTATAGTGCGCAAGGCGAATAACCGAAGCCTTTCTTATATAACTCGTTTGACTAAACGGTTTATTTCGGTATGTGATTATAAACTTTCAGATTGGTGATTCTACTCTTGAAATTTCCTGCTTTTTCGAGTGGGAATACCAATGTCCGGATGTATTTCATCGAGTCTTTTCCACTATTGTAGAATTGCATTTGTACATCAAGCTTCTTAAATAATTTCCCGTTTATATAGAGTGATGTGGACAAAGGATCACCTTCGATTCGTACATTAATTTTCTCTCCTGGGTAAGGACTGAAACCGAATGTGTTCAGATAGCCGTCGCGGGCAAAACCGAATAATCCGCTGACGGGATCGGAAAGATAGAATACTGCATCCGGAGAACGGAATAGCTCTGTGCCTAAAGCTTCGGATTGAGCATCAAGGTCGAATGTCACCGTGTAGTTATAGCCTATCTCGGGGAAAGGCAGTTTGGCTCCCGGTTGTACATTGGCAGTTTCGTATACTAATCCGGGTTTGTCTCCAATTCGGCCAAGCTGGTTTACACCCGGAGCTTCACTCAGTGCCATACGATTGGAATCAAATATGTCGAATGTAATTAGTGGGTTAGCATTCCAGGTCTTCATAGCCATTGTCTGTAAGCTTGGGAAGACACGGTGATGTATATCCTTTACTGAAATACCATTTCCAACAAGGTCATTCCATACAGCAAACATGCCACCGAGAATAGCCGGATCTTTTTCATCGAACATTACTTTACCTACATGGGCAGGTGTCCATTCCTCATACAGATACTTGTTGTCGAGATAATCGTGATAGTAGGGTGCCAGTGGAACGATGTAGACAGCCCAGTCGGGAATGCAGATTTGTTTGTAACCTAATTTGGCCATTTCGCGTGGATTGGCAAAATTGTTGTTCCAAGTAAACATGTCTACGTTTTCAACTTTTACGGGCGTCTCGCCAGGAGCATGTGTCAGAGCACCCCATACACAAGCTTTCTTTCCAAAACTTTCGACGTATCTGATATAGTGGTCGGTGAAGGCGCGGAACTGTTCTACAACTTCTTTGTCCTTGTTAGAATATTCATCGGTTCCGATGTGTACTCTTGGACCACGGAACACAGGTTCTTCGCCTTCCAGATATTCTTTAAAGAGCGCATTAAGGAAGGTGTATGTCTCAGGATTGGAGAGATCCAGATGGTCCATTCCATATTGTTTGCTGCCAATTTCGGGTTTATAGTGGCTGAAGGCAAGTGTATGGGCTGGCACATCGATTTCGGGGATGATTTCAACAAAGTATGTTGTAGCTTCGTCCTGGAATTCGATGAATTCCTGCTTGGTATAATAACCGTCACGTGCAGTCAGTCCGGGGAATGTTTCGCATTCCAGACGGAAAGCTGCATAGGTCTTGTCCCAATCGTGGTTGAAGAATTGTTTGAATCCGTTGTCGTTCAGGTGTACATGTAGCACATTCATTTTATAGTAAGACAACACTTTGGCCAAATCGCGCAGGTAGTTTATCGGGATATATTTCCGTCCACAATCTATCATGAAGCCGCGCATGCTATAATCAGGAAAGTCACGTATCAATCCTTTGGGTAGTTGATGGTTATCATTTTGTTCACCGATCTGCAACAGGGTGCGGGTGCCCCAATAAATTCCGGCAGTTTCAGGTGCCGATACTTTTACATAGTCAGTTATATCAATGGTGTAACCTTCTTTACCCAGTTTACGGTCTGTTTTAAGTGTCAGGAAAAAGTCTCCTTTATTAACTTTTCCTTGTGCTATTTGGGGGCGTATGCCGAATAGCGCTTGATAATCGTCGGCAAATGTTTCGGCTATTTTCTGTAATGCTGGCTCATTATATATAATGCGTAGTTGGCTGTTGGGGACAAAGTATCCTTCTTTACCTTTCCATTCTTTCAGTTCAGGTATTACGAAGGGTTTGGTATTTTGAGCCGATATTTCCAAGGCGATGTATAGCAATAAGCACAGTGTGCCGATGAATTTGTTTAAAATTGGATACCTCATATTATTTGTAATATTTTAGTCATAAAGGCTACTTTGATAGCAGGAAGGGGCCGAAACTAAATGTTGTGCTTCGGCCCCTGAGTTATCAGCGTGTACCTATTGAGATTAGTAAGTTAGAAGAATAGAGATATTGTCATTTTATGAGATCTCTGTTTAAATTGGGGTTTTTCTCTACTTCTGTATCTGGATAAGGAATATAAATACTATTGTCGTTTGCCCATGTCGTTTTTACTACGGCTACACTTTCCTTAGCTTTGATTCCAGGTGCGACTTCGATTTCTTTATTAGCAACGCGGTAATCGAAATTCTTTTTCAATTCGTTCATGCGGAATTCGTCAGAACGACGTGTTACCATGGCAACCCAGTAACCGGCTACTTCCCAGCCGTGTTCTATGTAGCAGGCTTCAGCCAGTTGGGCAGCATTCATATTATCAATACTTACGACGCTTCCATCACTTAATTGAACATTCTCGTAGTCGGTTACAGCACGTTCGCGTACTCGTTTTAGGCATTGTTTAGCCAGTGTGAGGTTGGTTTCTCCTGAGCGGGCTGCACTTTCTGCATACCATAACAAAACTTCTGAATAGCGGATAACACGATGGCGATGTCCGTTACACATTCCTGTATAGTTAGGCTGAGTATAGTCATAGGGTTGTGCCAGTTCTACACCGCTAGCATTACAGTTGGTTGTAAAGATCGTGAACATTGGGTGATATTCGGAAACTATAGGTTTGCCTTCACTGTCCAGTTCCCACCAGTCTACACTTTTGGTAATATTGTAGTTGGCATCCTGAAATGTAATTTTCGGAGCATATACAGCATTCTTACGCGGCCCTTCGGGGAAACGTTTCCAGAAAGCTATTTCTCCCCATGAATCACCCCATCCGGCATCGCCCAGACTTTCGAAGCGGTTACAGGAAGTTAATTGTGAGTCTGTAGCCCAGTCTACAACCGGAGAGTAGTCAATACCAAGCACTGTTTCTTTATTATAGTTGTGGCCCATGGAGTATACGTGACTCCACTCGCTATCCAGATAGAAACCGTATTGGCTTTCTTTGTCGATTACTTCTTTGGCTTTTGCTGCAGCCTTTTCATAATATTCAGTTTTATTCAACGGATATCCAGCCATTGACATATAGACAGCTGCAAGGGTGGATTGGACGGCTTGCTTTGTTACATATGCGTCTACGCCATTATGGTTACGTGGAGCAGTTGAATAACTGGTCGGCAGAATGCTTTCGGCCGTAGTCAGGTCCTCAACAATCAGTTTGTAGACTTCTTCTACTGATGAGAGCTGTATGTTGTTGCCTAATTCGTCGGCACTCTTTATCAGAGGAAGGGGACCGAAGATACGTACCATGTAATAGTAGGCATAAGCACGCCAGAAATGGGCTTGTCCCATAGCAATGTTAAGTTCTGTTTCGCTTACCGGTGTTTCTCCTGCATTGTTCAGAATCAAGTTGGCAGCTTTGATAACAGTATAATGTTTTGACCATGCATCCTGTATCCCCTTATTGTTGTTATTGGCGCTAAATCCGTCCAGTTCAGCAACAGCCTGTTTGTTTGAACCGGGGTTTGCTGTCATGTCATCACCTTGCCATTGGGGATACATCATGTTGGTATAAGTCTGTGTACCATTTACTTTCTGGTAGAGTGAGTATACACTGGCATCCAGAGCGTCCTGTGATACGAAGAAAGTAGAAGGAGTCAGCTTTCCTTTGGGATCTTCCGTCAGGAAGTCGCTACATGAAGTACTTAATAAGCTGGTTGCCATAAGGCAGCCCAAAAATATTTTTGTTCTCATATTTTGATTCAAGTCTTTAATGGGTTAATTATTTAGAAATTCATACGTACACCTACTGTAACTGTACGCGGATTGGGGTAAGCACCCATATCCATACCATTGTCTATATCTACGCTATTAGCACTGAACGATGCACCTGCCGGGTCGATACCTTTATATCCGGTGATGGTGAATAGGTTTTGTGCAGAGAGTGAAATACGGATGTCAGCGAACTTCGTAACCTTACGTGGCAGTGTATAAGTGATACTGATGTTTTCGCAGCGCAGATAGTCAGCATTTTCGAGCCACTTACTGGAGTTACCATAGTTCTTGTTTGTTACGCCCGGTGTAGGCATGGTGTTACCTATGTTGGTAAAGTAATCTTTAGCTGTCACAAACATTGATGCACCTACCATTGAATTCATGGCAAAATCAACCAGATTCAGACGTTGTGCGCCAAAGGCTGCATTAAAGAATACGTTGAAATCCCAATTTTTATAGCTGATGGTGTTATTCCATCCCAAAGTGAAGTCTGGATTAGAGCAACCCAATACCATTTTATCTTCGCCTGATGGGTCGGTTGTTATTTTACCGTCTTTTGTATAGTAGGAGTCAACGAAATCTCCATTATCGTTTTTCATGATTCCTGCCCATTTGTATCCGTAGAACGTACCGATAGCTTCACCTTCTTTGATGATGGTTGCCGGATCTACAGTACCTGGCGATGGGCTTACACCGTATATTACAGGTTCTTCGGCTGTCAGTTTTGTGATTTCGTTTTTCAAGTAGCTTCCGTTGATGCTGCTGGTCCATTGCAGATTGTCATTCTGGATGATGCGTCCGGTGATAGAAAGGTCTATACCCTTATTACTTACTTCACCGGCATTTATCCAATAGGAAGTACCACCTACGTAGTTAGGCGCTGTACGTCTTAGAAGAGCATCCGAAGTGCGTTTGTCGAAGTAATCCATACTGAAGGTCAGTCGGTTGTTGAAGAAACCCAAATCAATGCCCAAGTCGAGTTGTTTCACCTTTTCCCAAGTCAGGTCAGGAGTTGCAAGTCCGTTTCCCCAGTAACCGGTATAAGTCGTACCTGTACCGAAGTTGAATGAAGTACTTGTCATCAATCCGAGAGTTGAATACGGGTCAATATCCTGATTACCGATAATACCGTAACTGGCACGGATTTTCAGATCACTCAAAGCTTTGACATTTTTCATGAACTTTTCTTTTGTCACTGTCCATGCAGCAGCGATAGAAGGGAAATATCCCCACTTTTGGTTTGTGAAGCGAGAACTACCATCGGCACGGAATGTAGCAGTCAGCATATATTTGTCTGCATAGTTATACATGAGTCGGGCTACACCGGAAAGAAGATTCCAGTTACTGTAACTGTTTTCCGCATCACGGGTCTTAGCATTCTTTACATCCCAGTAACCTACTTGTTCAGCCGACAGATTCTTACCGCTTATTGCCATGTAACGTGTTTCTGACGAAGTAGCTTCCCATACGGCTGTTGCGGTCAGTGAGTGCTTATTCCAGTTGCCCATATAAGTCAAGTTGTTGGTAGACTGCAACACCAGATTATAATTATTGTTGTTGCCCATACCGTTTTGTGTCTGTACACGGGTTGATGAGAAGGAGTAACCTTTGCGGTCAGAGTAATCCAAACCGTTGGTGGTAATAAAGGTAAGACCTTTCAGAATGTTGAACTTCAAATCAACATGCCCACTTACTACGTTGCGTTTACGGTCATTAAGGTTTTCGTGAAGAATACCATAAGGATTATTCTGAATGTTGTTGTAGGGGTCGGTATTGTAGTTGCCTTTTTCGTTATACATCTCCATAGTGGGTGAATAGTTCAATCCTACCCAAATGGGGTTTTCCTGGCTTTGGTTAAAGCCGGCACCCGAACCGTTACTTTGTGACAGGTTGACGTCAGCTGTCATTTCCAGCCAGCTATACAGTTTGGAGTGTATATTTGCTTTTACTGAATAACGTGCAAAATCAGTATCGGTAATTACACCTTTTGTATTCATATAGTTACCCGAAACATAGAATTGGGTATCTTCATTACCTTTAGAAATAGCTACTTTATAATTTTGGGTAACTCCGGTACGCAACAATACGTCCATCCAGTCGATACCAGGATTACTTCCGTCCAGATAACCTGACAAAGCTGCACGGTCAGCCCCCTTGTAATCTACCAGGGCTTGTGCATATTCTTGTGTGCTCATAACTTCAGGAATGTGGTAAGCGTTAGAGAAACCGACTGATGCATCGAATACTACTTCTGTTTTTCCTGCTTTACCGGTTTTTGTAGTAACCAGTACTACACCGTTTGCACCGCGTGAACCGTAGATGGCAGTTGATGAAGCGTCTTTTAGAATCTGCATGCTCTGGATATCTTCGGGGTTAATTCCCTCCAGACCACTTTCGCGTACGATACCGTCAACTACGTATAAAGGATCGTTTGATTTATTGATAGAGCTGGCACCGCGAACGCGAATTTTAAGGTCTCCTCCCGGTACACCGCTTGACATAACTGATATACCTGATACACGACCTTGCAAGGCATCTTCGATGCGGGTTACCGGTTGGTCTTTGAATTGTTTGTTGTCCATTACAGCAACAGAGCCCGCGAGGTCGGCCTTGCGTACTGTACCGTAACCGATAACAATGACTTCGTCCAATGCTTCGCTGTCTTCATGTAAAGTGATGGTGAGATTCTTTTGTCCTTCTACAGGAACTTCGGCAGTTTTATATCCAATATAAGAACAGATTAAAACAGCATTGGGAGATACGTTCAGATTGAATTTTCCATTTAAGTCGGTAATAGAGCCATTCTGTGTATTTCCTTTTTCTACTACATTTACTCCGATCAATGGTTCTCCGTTGGCATCGTTGATGACACCTGTTACCTGATTGGTCTGTTGGTTGACAGCATATTCATATGGTGCCAATACAGGTACAGCCAAAACATTTCCACTGGCCCAAAGTAATCCAACTGCTAATGGCAGTGCCCGAAACAGTTTTTCTTTCTCTTTTTTCATGAAGTAAGAAATTTAAGTTTAACATTATTGTTGTAAAGCCGGAACTCATTTTTTGTCCTGTCCGACTATTGCAAAAATAGAAAGAATGTTTAATTGGCTTTTTTAAGAAATCGCTATTTCTTTTTCAAATATATCTAATAACGAATATTTTAGTGATTTTTTAAAGTTTAAATAGACAAAATTAGAAGTATAATCCGAATTTCCCTAAATGCATGGTATTATCAGAATTTATATCGAAAAACATACTATATTTTGAACGAACATAAAAGATGAGATGTTATCTTTGTCGTCAGGAAAATATCATTAGATCTTTTTATAATGATATTTTTTTAAAGCCTGGTTCTACAATAATATGAAAGTTTTTAGGTTTCTTTTTTCCCTATTTATGCCGTTTGTCTTTTCGGCTTCAGTTTGTGCTAAACATTATTTGTACAAACAGATATTGCTGAACACAGGCCTCCCTACTACGCTGACCTGTATATCCTCTGATACGAGGGGATTTGTGTGGACTGGTACGAAGTTCGGATTAGGGCGTTTTGATGGGCATGAACAGAAAAGATATCTTCATCAGCATGAAGATTCGACAACACTTCCGGGTAATTATATCTATCAGATTTTTGAAGATTCTTATCATCAATTGTGGGTATTGACTGATATGGGAGTGGCCCGTTACAACTATCGCAATAACAATTTTGTGCCCGTGAAGGACGAATACGGGAAAATGTGCATCGCTTATTCTATCTGTCAGTGGAATAACCTGTTGCTGTTGGGCGGAACCGATAAGGTATACGCTTATGATATGCAGACCGGCAAGTTGGGAGTATTTTACGAATTGAGACACAAAAGACGCTTTGAAATCATCCGTCTGGCTATTTCTAAGAACAACAGGCTGCTGTGTTGTAGCCGTTGGGAAGGGATATATGCCATTGATCTGAGAACCAAAAAGATAAGTGCGGAACCATTTGGCTGTGGGAAAGAAATATCGGATATGTTTATCGATTCTCAAAAGCGTATATGGATTGCTCCTTATAATCAGGGACTACGTTGTTTCTCACCTGAAGGGAAGGAAATAGCAACATATACGACCCGTAATTCAGAACTGAGCAGTGATATAGTGCTTTGTATTACGGAAAAAGAGGAAAAGATATGGGTCGGTACGGATGGAGGTGGTATCAATATTTTGGATGTTGATAACAGTCGCTTTTCTCATTTGAAACATGTGCCTGGCGATAAGCAGTATTCGCTGCCGACCAACTCAATCAATTGTATTTATTGCGACTATTATGGAAATATCTGGATGGGAGGAGTATACAACGGGCTTATTAACATGCGTGAAGTATCGATGAAGACATATACCGATGCTCCTTTCGGCTATCCGCTGGGGTTAAGCCATAACATTGTTATCAGCCTTTATCAGGAAAATCCCGAACGCATCTGGATAGGTACTGATGGTGGTGGAATCAATAGCTTTCATCCCGAAACGGAGACGTTTACCCATTATCCTAGTACCCGTGAAGATAAAATAACCTCTATTTGCGGGTTTACGCCGGGTAAGCTTCTGGTGTCGGCTTTTGCTGAAGGAGTATTTGTTTTTGATATTGCGACCGGAACGATGACGCCTTTCTGTGTAGTGGACGAGACTACTACACAAACCATATCCCAACACGGATATTCTATCTATCTTTATCGGAATACCCCCAATACGGTGCTGGTTTTGAGCAATCATGTCTACATATACAATCTGTACGACAAGTCGTTCCGGATAGCTAAAGAAGATAAAAAAGAGCCTATTATTTGGGGAACCCTTCAGGCCATTGCCAGTGAGGAAGGGCATACTTATCTGTTTGACTCCCGACGGATTTATGTGATGGATCATTCTACGTTGCAACTGACCTCACTTTTTACCTCCTCTAAAGAAACCATTATTAATTCTGTAGCATATGATAAGAAAGGTACTTTCTGGATGGGTACCAGCCGTGGACTGGAATGCTATTCTGTACAGACAAACGAGCTTTCATCCGTGCAGACCAACTTGTTTACTGATGTGTCGCTGGTGGTATGCCATAATCCTGATGAAATATGGATTGGTGCCGAAAATATGCTTTTTTCGTATTCGCCGCATAAGGAACGTTTTACAATATATGGAGAGTCGGATGGAGTGATGCCCAATGAATACATCCCCCGTTCGCAATTGATTATTGATGAGCAAGGCATCTACATGGGCGGAGTGGAAGGGCTGCTCTTTATAGCTAACGGGCAGAAGACTGATGAAATAAGCATACCTGAGATGCATTTGTCGGACATCATTCTCAATGGGAAATCTATTAATGATCAGTTGGAGAAGAATCAGGATGCCCTCTCTGTAGACAAAAACAGTAATGTAGTCATTCAGGTAATGGCCAAGGAGGAAGATATTTTCCGAAAAAGGCTGTATAGATATCGTGTGGAAGGATTGGACAACAGTTATACGGAGACTTACCAGCCGGAACTGATTATGCATACCCAGCTGCCTGGTACTTACCGGATTATGGTGGCGTGTACGGCAAAGGACGGAAGCTGGATTCCCGATACCCAGATACTAACACTGACCATTCTGCCGCCCTGGTATCAGACCTGGTGGTTTATTTTGCTTTGTATGGTTGGAGGAATTCTTCTGGTAGCCGTTGCTTTCCGCAAAGCATTAAGGAGGAAAGAACGTCAGCTGAAATGGGCCATGAAAGAGCACGAACAACAGGTCTACGAGGAAAAAGTACGTTTCCTTATCAATATCAGTCACGAATTGCGTACTCCACTGACATTGATATATGCTCCGTTAAAACGTATTCTGAAGACTATCGGACCCGAAAATGAGCAATATCTGCCGTTGAAGGCCATATATCGTCAGTCGCAGCGTATGAAAGCATTGATTAACATGGTGCTCGATGTGCGCAAGATGGAGGTAGGCGAGAGCAAGCTGCATATGCAACCATATTCGTTCAATACCTGGATTGAGCAGGTATCTCAGGATTTTGCCAATGAGGGTGAGGCGGAACAGGTGCATATACGTTTTCAGCTTGATCCACGGATAGAGGAAGTCTGTTTCGATAAGGACAAGTGTGAGATTGTATTGAGCAATCTGTTGACGAATGCTTTGAAGCACAGTCCGCAGAGTACGACAATCACCATCAGTTCCGAGCTGAAAGTCAGTGGCGACGAAGTGCGTGTTGCCATTTCCGACCAGGGATGCGGATTGAATCAGGTCAATATGGGAAAACTGTTTACCCGTTTTTATCAGGGAGAGGGAGAGCAAAACGGTACCGGTATAGGCCTTTCCTATTCCAAGATTCTCGTTGAGCAACATGGAGGGAAGATCGGGGCTTACAACAATCCAGACGTAGGGGCCACTTTCTATTTTGATTTGCCTGTAAGGCATACCGAGGTAGAAGTCGTGAGCCAGCCCAGAGCCTATTTGAACGAACTGATTGGTGACGATGGCATTGAGCAGCCTGCTTTGTCGGGAGAGCAGTTCGACACGTCGGCCTACAAGATACTGGTTGTCGACGATCATGCGGAAATGACGGATTTTCTGAAAAAGGTACTTGAGCCCCACTTCAAACAGGTGTTGACGGCGGCCGACGGCGAGGAAGCACTGAGAGTGATACGTAATAATATGCCCAACATCATTGTCAGCGATGTGATGATGCCTCGTATAAACGGCTATCAGTTGTGCCAGTATATCAAGGAAGATATTACCATCAGCCATATTCCTGTTGTTCTGCTGACGGCCCGTGACGATGAACAGAGCCAGCAGGAGGGATACAAGAATGGTGCCGACGCTTATCTGGCAAAACCTTTTGAGGAAGAAACGCTGCTCGAACTGGTGCGAAACCGTTTGAAGAACAGGGAAGAAATCCGCGAACGCTACATGCAGGCTGGCCCTGTGCCCGTGCCCGAGGAGACAACCTTCAGTCCGGCCGACGAAGCCTTCCTGTCGAAACTGAACAAAGTGATTCAGGACAATCTGGACAATTGCAATCTTGACATCGCTACCATCTGTAATGAAGTACACATGAGTCGTGCCTCCCTTTATAATAAAATGAAAGCGCTGACAGACATCAGCGCTAACGAGTACATTAATAAATTCCGGATGGAAAGGGCTATTCAGCTGATCAGGACTACCGACATGCCATTTACTGAGATTGCCGAAAAGGTAGGCTTTGCTACCTCGTCTTATTTCAGTACGGCTTTCAAGCAATACATGGGCGAAACTCCTACACAGTATAAGAAGCGGATCAGGCAAACGGAGGCGACAGAGGAATGATCCTTTCCGCTGGCCTGTCCGTTCAGGAAGGCCGGTGGCCAGAGGTTCTGGAAGGGCTTTTCTGCAGCCGCCGAATCCACAGATAATATCCCGTCAGCGGCAGGGTAGCACCCAGCAGGGCAGCCACGAACCAGAGCAGGCGGGTCAGCAGTCCGCCCCAGCTGCCTACGTGCATCGAGTAAATCCAGCCGCGTATTTTGCCCGATTTGTCCAACTCGTTGTAGGGAGTATATCCGGTCAGCTGGCCGGTGCGTGTGTCGAACTGGTAGCGGTCGGCACCTCGCGTATTGCCGAAGCGGTTGACGCTGACGCTGGCCGATCCGTCGGACAGGCTGATCTGACGGGCGTCGGGATTCTTCTGCTTCAGCTGCTCGTACACTGTCTGCCAGTGGGCGGTGCGGTCGGTGTTCTTGTCTCCTTTTCCTTTCCGTCCCTGTTGTTTCTGATGGCCTTCTTGCGACTTGGCGTTGTGCGAACCGTGTCCGCCTCCTGCCTGTGCCTCTACACCGAACAGGGCATAGAAGCCCGTGCGATACCAGCCGAACGACCACGTCAGTCCCGTCAGGGCCATGACGAGCAGCAACAGCAGGGCATACATGCCCCCTGCCACATGCAGGCCGTACCAGAAGCGGCGCCAACCTTTGCGTACCGCAATCTTCAGACTGTTCTGCAACGCTTTACGCGTGCGAGGCCACCAGATGACAATGCCCGACACCAGTACCAGAACGAAGAGCAGCGTGCTGGTGCCTACCACCACCTTGCCCCAGAACACGCCGTCGCCCGACGGGCGGCTGTCGAGCAGCCAGCGGTGCAGACGGAACATGGTGGCAAAGAAGGGCAGACGGTCGCCCCGGCCCGTTACCTCGCCCGTATAGGGATTGGCATAGACCGATGCTTTCGGCGGACTGGACAGGGGCAGTTGCCAGGCTTTCGTCGGGTCGGGGAAGGCGGTGACGCCCGTCACCTGTACGCCCTCGGGCAGCGTGGCCGATACCCGACGGACTACTTCGTCCATCGGCAGCGGCTGGCGGCCTTGCGGGTCGACGTTGAATACTTCGGGACGCAGCCATTGCGTCACTTCCTTCTCGAACACCAGCATGGCGCCGGAGAAGCAGACAAGCGTGATAATCAGTCCGAAGGGGACGGACAGCCACAGGTGTATGTGTCGGAATGCTTTTTTCATTGTTTATTCGTTGGGTTGGGATGATGTGTGGGATTTATTGGGCCTCCAGTCGTCCTACACCGTTCAACGAGGTGGCTTTTACGACCAGTCCCTTGCTGGCAGTAGCTGTCGAAGGCTCGATGCGATAGATGGCGGGATAGCCCGAAGTGGTAGTCACAGCGATGTAAGCCGAGCCGTTCTCCATGTAGGGTGTGTTACCGAAGCCGCTGACGTCGGTCGGCAGTCCGCTGACATAGGACAGGTCGCCGTTGCTGACGTTGAATATGGCCAGGCGGTTGGCCACCTTGTCCGAGGCGGTAATGGCTTTGTCGTACATCAGCAGCAGGAAGTAGTTGCCGCCGATGTACCAGCTGCGCAGGAAGGATGCGCCGTCGGCTTTCTCTTCGAGGTTATAATAGTAGTCGGGGTCGAAGTCTTCGGCCTTGGTGTCGATGCGCACCACGCCGGCGGGCAGGGTGGTTTGCTGACGGACGTCCTTCATCGTCTTGGCATACGAGGGCGAGAAGACGTACATGTAGCCGTCGTCGGCCAGCCAGTTCATCTGATAGTATTGTGAGCGGTTACGTCCGCAGGCGTAGCTTATCTTGTCAGTCTTGATGAGTTTCCAGTCGGTCAGGGTCTGGTCGGTGAAGATGGCCATCCAGCATTCGTTGGGGTATTGGGTCCATTGCAGTTCGTCCTTGTCGTAGGCACCGCTGCCACTGCCGCCCGATTCGGTCTTGATGAGGTCCTCGTTGCCGGGCAGCACCCACTTGTAGCTGCCGTCGTCGTTCTTCTGCATGCAGCCGTATTGGCTGAGGCCCATGGGCACGGCGGCGGCATAGAGTCGGGTGCCTACCTGTGCCAGTCCGGCCAGGGTGACGTATTCACCGTTGCCCAGGAAGTTTTCGGAAAGGAAGGGCGTCGATGCATTGACCGTGTTGCTGGTGTAGGTCTGGTTCTCCACGTCCAGATACGAAGCCAGGAATGACTGGGGCACGTAGCCGTTCTCGTCCTTCAGTTCCGTGGGGCCGTCGCCTGTCGAGGTGGTCATGATGTAGCGGTCGTAGTAGCCGTAGGTGGTGAAGCGGTTGACGTAGTATTCCTGCGAACGCTTCTCCAGTGCACCGGTGTTGTTCAGGATGAACGATTGCGTAGTGCCTGCTTCGCCCTGATTGTAATTGAGTGCGTACAGGTAGCGGTTGGTGTAGAACACCCAGTAGGTGGCTCCTTCGTTCACCAGGCCGTTGCCTTGAGTGGTCACTTCGCCTTCGTCGAGCGAGGGGGCTGTCAGCAGTACGTAGGTATCGGTGCTGCTGCTGGTCACGGTGGCGGCTATCACGTAGTTGCCTGTCGAGGTGTTGGAGTTGTTGTTGCTTCCGCTTTGGTCGTCTTCCGAGCAGGAGGTAAGGGCCATGCCTGCCAGCGAGGCGGCAAAGAGGCCTGCAAGTAAGTGGTTCTTTTTCATATTCTTCTCTTTTTTATGTATTTGTTTTTGTTCGTTCCGATGGCTGCCATGCGGCAGGCTTCCGGCATGCTTTCCCTACGGCTTTGCATGGCCGGAGTATGGAGAGAGGGTACAATCATCCGGGATGATGGCAGGAATCATCCGCATTGATTGTAGGAATCATCCGGGATGATTGTACCCTCAAGTCTGTAGACTGTCGGGCAGAGGTGCTGACGTTGGTAGGCTCAGTCGCCGAAGTGGATGCGCACCTTTCCGTAGAAAGCCCGTCCGGCCTTTTGCAGGCTGAAGTTGTCGTACAGGTTCTCGTCCGTCAGGTTGCGGCACTCTACGGAGAAGTTGTAGCGGCCGCCCTTCACGCTGTAGCTCAGCGTGAGGTTGTGGGCAAACTGGTCGGGGACGATGTAGTCGCTACTGCTGCCGATGACCTCGGAGTAGTAGGAGAACGAGTGCGTCCACTGGTTGTCGTAGGTCAGTGTCAGCAGGTTGCCCCGTCCGCCGAGGTCGCGCCAGTAGAAGTTGGCGTCGAAGTCGGCAAAGCGGTAGGGCACGTTGGGCATTCGCGAACGGTAGCCCAGATTCTCCACCGCGTTGCCTGTGCTGCCTATCTGGTAGGGCTCATTGTCGCGCACGTCCATCTGGGTGAAGTTACCGCCCAGGCTGAGCCAGCGTCCCAGGCTGTAGCGGGCGGAGAGGTTGTAGCCCTTGGTCAGTACATTGCCGTAGTTAATGTAGGTGGCATTCTCCTTGCCGCCACTCAGGTCTTGTACGTTGCGCTGTATGTAGTCGTGCGTGTCGCGGTAGACCAGTCCTCCCTCCACATAGAAAGAGTGGCTGCCCAGCGTACGCGCATAGCTGAGACTGAAGTTCACATTGTGGCTGCTCTCAGGGCGCAGGCTTATCTGTCCGCTCTCCAGGTCCTCATCGCCAAACATCTCTTCGATGGTGGGCAGACGGTAGGCACGCTCGTACGACAGCTTGGCTTGCAGTCCCTCGACGAGGAAGTAAGTGCCTGCCGCACCATAACCCCAGGAGCTGACCGTGCGGCTGGTGCGTACGTAGTTGCTGCCCGTGTCATCCTCGGCCATGGGTCCGGCCACATACTGGCTGTAGTGCTTGCCGAAGACGGAGAGGTTCCAGCGTTCCGACGGCATCAGCCGGTACGCCAGTCCGGTGATGTTCTTGCGCGTCTGCTTGGCGATGGGGTCGGTCTGCTCCTCGGCAGCCAGCAGCGAGGTGTTGTCGCGGCGGAAGGTACTGAGAACGTGGTTCAGGGTGAACGTATGGATGCGCCCCAGACGATAGTTCATCGTGGCTGTGGCATTCCAGTTGTCGTTGTCGGCGCGGCTGTACTGGCGCGACTGTTCGCCGGGCGTGTTCAGGGGCTGGCGCTCGCCCAGCCAGTTGTATTTGTAGTGGGCCGTATCCACGTTGGTGGTGGCGTTGCGGTTGTAGTTGGCCGACAGTGTCAGGTCGAGGCCTTTCACCAGCAGGTTGCGTTTGCTGTACTCCAGCGAGGGGATAAGTGAGTGTCCGAAGCGGTGCTTCTCGCCGAAGACGGTTTTCTGGCGCACACCGGTCTGTACGTCCTTGTACATCTGCGACCAGATGAAGCCCAGCATCAGGCGGTCGGCCCAGGACTTGTTCACGAAGCCTGCCTTGGCAACGACAGCCTCGTTGTGATACGTATCGTTGAAGCGGCGGACGCGCACCAGCTCTTTGTCGCTGAAGCTGCCCGTCTCGAAGTTCAGTACGGGGGCATCGACACGATAGTCGTTGTCCGAATAGTTTTGGAAAGCGTTCAGCTCGTAGGTGAAGCCGTTACGGAAAGTCTGCCCGAAGCGAAGGTTGGATTTGTGCGTATTGAACGAGCCGTACGAGTAGGATGCGTCGAGAAACCAGCGGCGGCGTTGTTTGCCCGTCACGATGTTGATGACTCCGCCGATGGCGTCCGTGCCGAAGCCTACGGGTACCACACCTTTATATACCTCGATGCGCTCGGCAAAGCTGACGGGGATGTTGTTCAGGCCGAACGAGCTGCCTGTGCCCTCCTGCGGGATGCCGTCGATGAACACCTTGACATGCTTGCCGCTGAAGCCATCCATCATCACCTGCATGTCCGAACCCACGCCGCCCGACTCGCGCAGCTTCATGCCTGGTGCCTTAGCCAGCGCTTCGCTCAGGTTCTTGGTGGTGTTCTGCAATTCTTTGGTGTCTACCGCTACGGCGTTGAAAGCCGAACGCTTGACGCGGCTCACACCGGTCGAAACGACGGTCACTTCGTCCAGCTGCTGTACGTTGGGGGCGATGGTGATGTTCACCTCGCGTTCCTCGCCTCGCCGCAGGTCCAGTGTCCGTTCCACTGTCTTGTAGCCTACGGCCGAGACGACCAATGTATATTTCCCCTCAGGAGCCTTGATGCGGAAACGCCCTTCGCCGTTGGTTGTGCCGCCGAAGGAAGTCCCTTTCAGGTAAACGGTGGCGAAATCGACTGTTTCTTTCTCGGTCGAAGTGACTTTGCCCGATACCAGGCATCGGGGACCTTTGCCGTGGAAGTCCTGTGCGCGGAGCATCCCTGCTACTGACAGGCACATCAGGACTGCCACCCATAGTGTAAATGTACTTGTTTTCACGCTGTTTATGTACTTGGTTATCCGGCTGCAAAGTTCCGCAGAAAAAGGTAGTTCCGCAATCGCCAGTTTTTGGTATTTATGCCGCCCGTTCTCTCCCTCCCTCCTTCGGAACGTTCGCGTCAATAACCATTATTAGGTAAAGCCCCCGGAGAGGGAAGGAGTGAGGTGTATAAAAAGAAGTGTTCACATATTTGTGAATGCCCGATGAAGGTAGTATCTTTGTTTTTGTAAGTGGAAATGCGTTGACTGTCACATCCGAAAGTACCCGTTTGCAGGTATTTGACGACCATTTCTGGCTTATCCCATCATTATAAATAAGAAACACTATGATTACCTTAAAAGGCGTTGACCCCAAAATGATAGCCAATAATCTGACTCCTTCGGAACCGATTCATCCCGGAGAAATGATAAAGGACGAGATAGAATATCGTGGTCTGTCGCAACGGAAGCTTGCCGCACAGATGGGTATCTCGCCTACGCTGCTCAACGAGATATTGAACGGCAAACGTGCCGTCTCGACCGAGTATGCGTTGCTGTTCGAAGCCGCATTGGGAATTGATGCGGAGATCTGGATCAGACTGCAAGCCGATTACGACATGCAGGTAGCCAAGTCGAACAAAACCTTCATGGAGAAGTTGGCCAATATCCGTAAACTTGTAGCGGCTCTGTAAGGAGCCGGCGGGTGGCAGGATGACGGAATGCCGCGCCGCCATCAGGACATGAAAAAGGCACGGGCGGCACCGCCTTTCCTGATCGATGTCGGGAAAAAGGCAATGCCATCCGTGCCTGTTGCAGCGGCGGGAGTAGGAAATTATTTATTGAGTTTCCACTCCGAACCGTCTTTGCCGTCCTTTATCTCGAAACCAAGGGCGGTCAGTTCGTTGCGTATTTTGTCGCTCGTAGCCCAGTCCTTGTTGGCTTTGGCTTTGGCGCGTTCTTCCAGCAGCATGTCTACTACGTGGCCGAAGGCTTCTTCGCGGGCGGCGTTCGAAGCGTTCTCGGCTTTCAGACCCAGAATGTCGAAGCAGAAGAGGTGGAAGGTATCTTTCAGTTCCTCCAGATCGGCAGCGGTGATGGTGTCGTTGCCTGCCAGAATGTTATTCACCATCTTGGCTCCGTCGAACAAGTGAGCGATGACGATAGGCGTATTCAAATCGTCGTCCATAGCTTCGTAGCACTTCTCACGCAACTGCTTTACGTCCACCGTCGATGCTTGTGCGGGTGTAATCTTTTCCAGTCCGCTGACGGCATCCATCAGTCGGGCCAGTCCCTTCTCGGCGGCCTTCAGGGCTTCGTTGCCGAAGTCCACGGTGCTGCGGTAGTGGGCCTGCAGGGTGAAGAAACGGATGGTCATCGGTGTGTAGGCTTGCTCTAATAGCGGGTGTGTGCCGGTGAAGAGCTGCTCTAAGGTGATGAAGTTGTTGTAGCTCTTACCCATCTTCTGTCCGTTCACGGTCAGCATGTTGTTGTGCATCCAGTAGTGCACCATGTCGTCGCCCTGACTGGCCACGCTTTGGGCTATCTCGCATTCGTGATGCGGGAAGATGAGGTCCATGCCGCCTCCGTGTATGTCGAAGTGTTCGCCCAGATACTTCCGTCCCATGGCTGTACATTCGCAGTGCCAGCCCGGGAAACCGTTGCCCCAAGGCGACGGCCAGCGCATGATGTGCTCCGGTTGTGCATTCTTCCACAGGGCGAAGTCGGCGGGGTTACGCTTCTCGTCCTGTCCGTCCAGCTCACGGGTGGTGTTCAGTACGTCGTCCAGGTTGCGGCCGGACAGCTTGCCGTAGTGGTGGTCGTGGTTGTACTTGGCCACGTCGAAGTAGACGGAACCCTTGCTTTCGTAGGCATATCCGTTCTTCAGTATCTCCTTTACCAGTTCAATCTGCTCGATGATGTGTCCCGAGGCTTGCGGTTCGATGCTGGGACGCAGTACGCCCAAGGCATCCATAGCCTCGTGGTAACGGTTGGCGTAATACTGTGCCACTTCCATCGGCTCCAGTTGTTCCAGACGTGCCTTCTTGGCTATCTTGTCCTCGCCTTCGTCAGCGTCGTGTTCCAGGTGGCCCACGTCGGTAATGTTGCGCACATAGCGCACTTTATATCCCAGGTGCTTGAGGTAGCGGAAGAGGATATCGAAGGTAATGGCCGGACGGGCGTGTCCCAAGTGTGGGTCGCCATAGACCGTAGGGCCGCAGACGTACATACCCACGTGTGGGGCGTGCAGCGGCTTGAATACTTCCTTCGTTCGGCTCAGTGTGTTGTAAATCGTCAGTTGATGTTCCATATTGTTAGGTATTTATTTCCGGTTGAAAGCACAAAGTTACTGTTTTTCGGATAAGTAGCCCCATGATGGCCGTGTTTTTTTCAGCGGAGGATGGGAGAAGGCAACGATACCGTAAATTCACTGCCACTGCCCTCGCGGCTCTGCACGGCGATGTTGCCACCATGAGCCTGCACTACCTGCCATACAAAGTTCAGCCCTAAGCCGAAGCCTGATGCGCCGGTGGTGCAGCTGCCCGAGGCTATGCGCTCGAACTTGCCGAATATCTTCATCTGCTGGTTCAGGGGGATGCCGATGCCGTTGTCGCGTACCTTTATGTGCAGGGTGCCGTCGGCAGTGGCTTCGGCCTCCAAGCGGATGCGCACGGACGGGCCGGAGTACTTCACGGCGTTGTCTATCAGGTTGGAAAGAACCTCGCGCAGGCAGAAGGCGTCGGCCGTGGCACAAAGGCTTTCCGGACAGACAATGTCGAACTCCACCGGCTTGGATGCCTTGAGGCGGAACTTGGAGGCGAGGTCGTTGAACAGCGGCAGCAAGGACACAGGCACGGGATGCAGTTCCAGTTCGCCACGATCCATCTGTGTCAGCATGACCACGCGCCCTGAGAGGGTGAGCAGACGGGCACATTCGTCGTTCATGGCCCGGACTATCTTGTCGGCCTTTTCGGGTTTGTCGGCCAGGCGGCCGCTTTCCATGATTTGCGTTCCCATCAGAATGGTTTGCAGGGGCGACTTCATGTCGTGTATCATGGAGTAGGTAAAGTCCTTGCGGAACTGCTCCAGTCTGCGCTGCTGCCGCCAGGCACGCCACAACAGAGCGATGCACAGCAGGCTGAAAGCGAACGTCAGTCCCAGCGGCACAAAGAGATACCACGCCGAACGGAGGATGAGCCTTTCGGGGGCGGGTACTACACCCTGCACGCACACCGCGCCGTCGTCTGCCAGACGCAGGGGCGTAGTGACGAGGCTGCCCCAACGGGGAACGGCGTGTGCCGTCTGCCTGACGACCTGCCCCGTGGCAGGGCGCACGATGCGGATGCCGCCCGGTGTCTTCAACCCGGCATCGGTGAGGGCGGCACGAAAGAGCGAGTCGAGCCGAAGCGTGTCGAGGGGAACGACGACGGGTCGCTGATTGACGAGCTGCTGTGTGCCGTATGCGCGGAAGAGGCGGGTGCCTTCGCTCAGGTTCATGCTCTGATGGGATACATAAATCTCGCTGACGGAGCCCGGGAAAGCGGGTGCGTAGCTGGTGTTTCCCTTCTCGTCGGTTGTTTTTCGGTAGAGGACGGTCAGCAGCGAGTCCATCTGATGGTGGAAGTAGTCGGTCATCCCCGTAATGTGTGACTTGCGGGTGCCGCGCAGGTGGTTGACGTCGAGCGAGCGGCTGTGGCGCAGGGCATTTTCTTCGGCAAAGGCTTCTTCGATGCACACCTGTACTTCACGGTTCAGTGCCCTCCACTGTTCGTGGTAGATGTATCCGGCCCACAGGGCGGGCAGCACGAAGGCCAGCGGCACCATGCCCCACGACAGGCGGCGCAGCCATGTGGTGCGGCGCGAACGCAGGCGGGCATTCTCCTGTTTGGCGCGGGTCAGGGTGGCTTCGGTGTCGGCGAGCACTTGCTGTCCCTGCTGACGGGCTTCGGTCCAGCGGGAGGCATGCAGGCAGACCTGCATCCGGCGGACGGGTTGCGACATCTGTTCGGCCAGCCGGTAAAAGTCCTCGCACTGGCGGCCGATGTCGCGTCGCAGACGTTGCAGCAGGCGCATGCGCAAGGCAATGGCTCCTATCAGCAGACCGGTGATGAGGAAGGTAAGCCCCGGGAAGAGCAGGTTGGACGGGTGGTCGAAGTAATGCAGGTCGGCGACGGCTTCTACGGCGATGCCCTTTTGCGGGTGGAGCAGGACGTGGGGCGAGGTCAGCACGCCGATGCCTTTGTCGGGCAGCGGGACTCCGGCGGGCGATGTCTGAAGGGTGCGACCTGTGGCGGCATCCAGCTTGCGGATGTAGATGCTGCCCGTCATGCCTTCGCGTTGCAGGACGGCGGTCAGCGTCAGGCGCAGCGAGTCGAGCGAGGTCTCGGGTAACCCGTAACCATCCTGCAGCACGGCCGAAGTCTGTTCGGCGTAGTGAAGCTGTCGGTCCTCGATGTCCAGATGCAGGCTGTCGGGCGCATAGACGATGTGGGTAACGGTTCTTTCGGGATAGGGCAGGCGGTTCACTTGGGCGTCCGTCACCAATGTAAAGGTTTCCTTGAAGCACGCAGCCAGTGTGGCCTCGGCCTTCTGCATCTGATTGCGGTAGGCAAACCATACGCCTGCCCGCTGGAAAAGGCTGATGAGCAGCAAGGCAAGGAACGAGAGCAGAAGGACGTTGCGGACTTTCACGGGCGGGGAGGGTTATGCTTCGTTGCTGAAAAAGAGCTTCTCGACAGCTACGGCCACGCCGTCTTCGTCGTTGCTCAGGGTGATGTAGTCGGCGGCTTTGCGTACGGGTTCTTGTGCGTTGGCCATGGCTACACCCATGCCGGCAAAACGTATCATGCTGAGGTCGTTGTAGCCGTCGCCCATGGCTACCATCTCTTCACGCGTCAGTCCCAGACGTTCCAGCAGTACGGCCAGCGAGCGGGCCTTGTCGATGCCCAGCGGAACCAGTTCGAGGAAGTAAGGCTCGGAACGGTAGACGCTGATGCGGCCTTGCAGGCGCAGCGACAGTTCGGCTTCGGTCTGCATCAGCCTGTCGGGGTCGCCCACAATGAGGCACTTGGGCAGTGGCAAGGGAGCATCGCGCAGGAAGTCGTCGGTAGGGCGTATCTGCATCTTGTTAAGGAAGGCTTCTTTCAGCACATACTCGTCGTCGGGCTGTTCGGTGAGGATGTATTCGTTGTCGTAGGTCAGGATGGCCTGCCCGTTGCGGACGGCGGCCGTGTAGAGGACAGGCAGTACGTCGTCGGGCAACAGGTTCTTGTAGAGCAGTTCGCCCGTGCTCCAGTCGATGATTTCACCGCCGTTGTACGACAGGATGCAGCCGTGATGCTTCTGCATCTGCAAGGCTTCGGCCAGCGGTGCGATGCCGTAAGTGGGTCGTCCGGAGGCCAGCACCAGTCGGACGCCGCTTTCTTGCAGGCGCAGCAGTGTCTGGAGGTTTCGGGGGGAAATCTCTTTCTTCGAGTTGGTCAGTGTGCCGTCTAAGTCGAGCACAAGCAGGCGGTACGTATGTTTCATGTGTCGGAATTTGAAATGGATTGTTTTTCGGCTGCAAAGGTAATGCTTTTTCGTGAACGGTGACGGAATGTGTGCCGATTTTGCCGTCGGATGGAAAAAGCGTCGTATCTTTGCCTGCTCGGGTGCACTTCGCAGGGCCGCGGAAAGCGGTGCTTGCAGGGCATTTGTGGGACACTTGTACGGCTCGCGAGCAACACTTGCACGGCTCACGAGCGACACTTGTGTGGCTCACGAGCAACACTTGCACGGCTCACGCCGGATTTATGTCGAATGCTATCAAGTTGATTATCAGTGATTCACATAAATCCGCTCAAAGGGCATTGCAAAGCCGCCGGGTTTGGGTTGAAAACCCGCCGCGTTTTGACCGGAAACCTGTGGAGTTTTGGCTGAAAAGCCGTGGGGTTTTGACCGAAAAGTCGAGGCGTTTTGACAAGAAAACCGAGGAGTTTTGATGGAACAACCGTTGAATAACGATAGAATAATGAAGGAACAAGTATTACTGGGCATGAGTGGCGGGACGGACAGCTCCGTGGCCGCCATGCTCCTACAGGAGGCTGGCTACGAGGTAGTAGGGGTGACCTTCCGCTTCTACGAGGCGGAGGGCGGCGAAGCGCACTTGGACGATGCCCGGCAACTGGCTGCTCGGTTGGGCATCCGCCATTGCGTGCGCGACGTGCGCGACGAGTTCCGCCGCCGCATTGTCCGCTACTTCACCGACGAGTATCTGGCTGCCCGCACTCCTGTGCCCTGCACCTTGTGTAACAATCTGCTGAAGTGGCCTCTGCTGGCACAGATGGCCGATGAGCTAAGCATCCCTTACATTGCCACGGGTCACTATGTGCGCAAGGTCTGCCGCGAGGGGAAGTTCTACCTCGCTCCCGCCGCCGACCCCGACAAGGACCAGTCTTTCTTCCTCTGGGGACTGAAGCAGGACATCCTGCGGCGCATGCTTTTGCCCATGGGCGACCTGACGAAAGCCGAAGCCCGTGCCTATGCTGCCCGCCGGGGCTTCGAGCGTGTGGCGGAAAAGAAGGACAGTCTGGGTGTCTGTTTCTGCCCGGGCGACTACCGTGCCTTCCTGCGACGCGAACTGCCCTCCTCGGCCTTGCCCGGACGGGGACGGTTTCTCGATGAAAAGGGCGATTTCTTAGGGTGGCACGAGGGCTATCCCTTCTACACCGTAGGCCAGCGGCGCGGACTGGGCATCCACCTGAACCGCGCGGTTTACGTGAAGGAAATACGCCGCGAACGGAACGAAGTGGTGCTGGCACCACTCGCCTCGCTCTATCGGACGGAGATGTTGCTGAAGGATTGGAACCTCGTGGACGAGGCCCGTGTGACGGGCGGTGCGGAGGTCATTGTGAAGATACGCTACCGTAAGCAGGCCAATCGCTGCCGGGTGTCGGCAGCTGATGGAGGTCTGCTCCGTGTCGATTTGCTGGAGCCGCTCGAAGCCATTGCCTCGGGGCAGGCAGCTGCCTTTTACGATGCCGAGGGGTTGCTGCTGGGCGGGGGGATTATTGTATAATGATTTTGAGAGGCTCCTTGTTACTGGTTCAGCTTCAGCATCTCTTCTATATACTCGCGTGTATTGCTCAGGCGAGGAATCTTGTGCTGTCCGCCCAGCTTGCCTTTCTGATCCAGCCAGTCGTGGAAGAGGCCTTGTCGGGCCACGATGACTTCCAGCGGTTGCAGAGCCAGGTTGTTCTGGCGTTTGGCTTCGTAGTCGGAGTTGACTTCTTTCAGGGTGTCGTCCAGGATGCGGGCAAACTTCTCCAGACTGTCCGGCATCTGGGCAAACTCGATGAGCCACTGGTGGCGGCACTTGGCATGCTCGTCCATGAAGACCGGTGCGGCGGAGTAATCGGTGATGCGGGCACCCGTCTCGGCACAGGCGCGGGCCAGACCTTTCTCGGCGTTGTCCACGATGAGTTCCTCGCCAAAGGCATTGATGAAGTGTTTGGTGCGGCCGGTAATGACAAACTTATAAGGATTCTTGGACGTAAACTTCACGGTGTCCCCTATCATGTAACGCCAGAGACCGGCCGAAGTGGAGATGACCATGGCGTAGTTCTTGCCCAGTTCCACTTCCGTCAGGCTATAAACGCGCGGCTGTTCCTTGCCTACGTCTTCCAAGGGGATGAATTCGTAGAAGATGCCATAGTCTATCATCAGCAGCAGCGACGGGTCGGCGGGGTCGCTCTGGGTGCCGAAGTAGCCTTCGGAGGCGTTGTAAGTCTCCACATAGTGCATGCGGGGGCTGCGGATGACTTCCTTGTATTGTTCGCGGTAGGGCGTGAAGGCCACTCCGCCGTGGAAGAATACTTCCAGGTTGGGCCACACTTCTTCGAGGCTTTGCTTGCCCGTCTTCTCCAGAATGTGCTTGATGAGCACCAGCATCCACGAGGGAACGCCGGACAGGTTGGTGACGTTGGCATGGATGGTTTCGCGTGCGATAGCCTCCATTTTGGGCCCGAAGTGCTCCATCAGTGCCGTCTGCTTGCTCGGCACACGGATGTAGTTGACCAGCGGGTTGAGGTTTTCCATCAGGATGGCCGAGAGGTCGCCCACCAGGCTATGGTTGGTATTCAGGTTGGGTGCGTGACTTCCGCCCAGTATCAGTCCCTTTCCCGTAAAGAAGCGGCTTTGGGGATTCTGTTGCAGATACAGTGCCACGGCGTCGGTGCCTCCGCGGTAGTGCGTGTCTTTCAGCGACTCGCGGCTGACAGGCAGGAATTTGCTCTTGTCGTTTGTAGTGCCCGACGATTTGGCAAACCAACGTATTTCGCTTGGCCAAAGCAGGTTCTGTTCTCCGGCTCTCAGTCGTTCCACGTAGGGCTTTATCTCTTCGTAGGTCTGTATGGGAAGTCTTTTCTTGAAATCTTCGTAAGTACGGATGGAGGCATAGTCGTATTTCTTTCCCCATTCGGTGCCGGCGGCTTTGTGCAACAACCGCTGCAACACTCGTTGCTGTAGTTCTTCGGCACGGTTTGCATAGAGCTCAATCTCTTTATAGCGAGGAGTGAAATATATCTTATTCAGTAAATTAGTAATATTCATCGTTCTTGTTGAGATCAGATTTTCAAGGCGCAAAAATAATCTTATTTATCGTCTTCTCTATCTTTTTTCTGTTTTTTTTCTACCTTTACGTCCATATAGATGAAAAGAAAGGAAATTTAAACTAATACGTTATGAAGATTGGAATTCTGACCTCGGGAGGCGACTGTCCCGGCATCAATGCTACGATTCGTGGTGTATGCAAGACAGCCATCAATCACTATGCAATGGAGGTGATCGGTATTCACAGCGGTTTTCAGGGACTGCTGACAAAAGATGTGGAAACGCTGACGGAACAATCTCTGTCGGGGCTGCTCAATCTGGGCGGAACCATGCTGGGTACTTCGCGCGAGAAGCCTTTCAAACGCGGCGGCATTATATCGGACGTCGACAAGCCTTCACTGATCCTCAGGAATGTTAGTGAACTGGGCTTGGATTGTCTGGTTTGCATCGGAGGAAACGGAACGCAGAAGACTGCTGCCAAACTGGCGGCTATGGGGCTGAACATCGTTTCCATCCCCAAAACAATCGATAACGACATCTGGGGAACAGACTTCTCATTCGGCTTCGACTCGGCTGTCAGCATAGCTACCGAAGCAATCGACCGTCTGCACTCTACGGCCAGTTCGCACAAACGCGTGATGGTGATCGAAGTAATGGGGCACAGAGCCGGCTGGATAGCCCTCTATTCGGGCATGGCAGGAGGCGGCGATGTCATTCTGATACCCGAGATACCGTACAGCATCCATAATGTGGGCGATACGATTCTGAACCGGCTGAAAAAGGGAAAGCCGTACTCGATTGTGGTAGTGGCCGAAGGCATTCAGACGGACGGACGCAAGCGGGCAGGCGAATACATCGCCCAGGAAATTGAATACGAGACGGGTATCGAAACGCGCGAAACCGTGCTGGGCTACATACAGCGGGGAGGGTCGCCCACACCGTTCGACCGCAACCTGTCCACCCGCATGGGAGGCCATGCCACGGAACTGATAGCCAACGGCCAGTTCGGGCGCATGATTACGCTGAAGGGCAACGAAATATCGTCGGCACCGCTGGAAGAGATAGCCGGCAAGCTGAAGTTGGTGACCGAAGACCACGATTTGGTTGTGCAGGGCCGGCGGATGGGCGTGTGCTTCGGATGAGAAGAGGCAACGATGGAACTTATCCCGTCGAGGAGGTGTGGAACGAGGCTTATGGCCTCGTTTCATGCTTTCTGTGAGGGCGTGTCGGAGGAAGATTCCGTGCGCAGGCTGATGATGGTGTCTGCGTCGGTCGTGTCGATTTCCGTTTCGACGGTAATCTCTGTTTCGATGATGGTTTGCGGTTCGGCGGCAGGACAGGTGTCAGACGGCTGTTCGTCTTCGGTTGCAGCGGGCAGAGGCTCGTCGGCGGGGGCGGATGCTTCGGCCATGGCTTGTGCCTTGAGCGCTTGGATGCTCTCCATGAACTGCCGGTCGTTCTTGATTTTCTTCAGTGCGATCTGTGCGGCATTCTGCTGCGATTCTTTTTTGGAATATCCCGTTCCCTTCCCTGCCGAGAGGCCCAGGATGCGGACTTCGGTGTGGAACATGGGGTTGTAGTCCTTGTCGAGGAACTGTTCGATGAGTTCGAACGAGACGGCCACCTTGTTCTTCTGGCTCCATTCTATCAGCTTCGACTTGAAGTTGACTTCCTTGCGCGACATCTTGTCAAGGTCGATATAGTTTTTCAGAATCTTGTTTTCCATGAATTCCTTGCATCTTTCGTAGCCCTGGTCTAAATAGATGGCGCCGATGAAGGCTTCGAAAGCATTGCCATACATGTAGCTGTTGTGCGACGACGAGCGTGTGGAGGACTTTACCAGTTTGTCTAATCCGATTTCGACGGCGAGCTTGTTCAGCGTGTCGCGTTGCACGATTTTCGAGCGGGTATTGGTGAGGAATCCTTCGCGCCGGCCTTCGAAGTGGCGGTAAACGATGTCGCCCACAATGGCGTCGAGGATGGCGTCGCCGAGGAATTCAAGCCGTTCGTTGTTCAGGGGGCGGCCTTTTTCGGAGCGCAGTGAAGTGGATTTATGCAGCAACGCCTGCTGATAAACCTGGATGTTGCGGGGATAGAATCCCAATATCTTATAAAAACAAAGATAAGACTTCCTGTCTTTGTGGAACAGGAGCCTTATCTTGTCTATTTGATTGCGTAACACGGCGAATTATTCTGCGTATTTCTTGAAGATGACACACGCGTTATGACCGCCGAATCCGAATGTGTTGGACAGGGCTACGTTGACTTCGCGCTTCTGTGCTTTGTTGAAGGTGAAGTTCAGGTCATAGTCGATGTTTTCGTCGTTATCGCCTTCTTCGTGGTTGATGGTCGGGGGAACGATGCCGTTCTTGATGGCCAGGATGCTTGCGATGGCTTCTACCGCTCCGGCAGCACCCAGCAGGTGTCCTGTCATGGACTTGGTCGAACTGATGTTCAGCTCGTAGGCATGTTTTCCGAATACTTCCTGGATAGCTTTCACTTCCGAGATGTCTCCCACGGGAGTAGAAGTACCGTGTACGTTGATGTAATCTACTTCTTCAGGCTGCATACCTGCATCTTCCAACGCATTTCTCATCACGAGCTTGGCTCCCAGTCCTTCGGGGTGGGAAGCGGTGAGGTGATAAGCGTCGGCAGACATTCCTACGCCGCCCACTTCTGCATAGATTTTTGCACCGCGTGCCTTGGCGTGTTCCAGTTCTTCGAGAACCAGACAGCCGCCGCCTTCACCCATGACGAAACCGTCGCGGCTTGCGCTGAAGGGACGTGAGGCTGTTTCGGGTGAATCGTTACGCGTGGATAATGCATGCATGGCGTTGAATCCGCCTACACCGCAAGCGGCGATGGCAGCTTCGGAACCTCCGGTGACGATGGCATTGGCCTTACCCAGACGGATGAGGTTGAATGCATCGGCAATGGCATTGGTAGAGGTGGCACATGCCGAGCAGGTTGCGTAGTTGGGACCATGGAAACCGTACAGGATGGAAATTTGTCCGGCTGCGATGTCCGAGATCATCTTGGGGATGAAGAACGGACTGAACTTGGGACCGTTTTCCTTGCCGTTGATGGCATAGTTGCCTGCTTCTTCTTCGAAGGTACGGATTCCACCGATACCGGCACCAAAGATGACGCCGATTCTGTTTAAATCCTCATTTTCGACATCAAGACCGGAGTCGCCTACGGCTTGTTTGGCTACAGCGATGGCATATTGTGTGTATAAGTCCATTTTGCGGGCTTCCTTGCGGTCGATATAGTCGTTTGCATTGAAGTTCTTTACTTCGCATGCAAATTGGGTCTTGAAAAGGGATGCGTCGAAATGAGTAATAGGTCCAGCTCCACTAACCCCATTCACAAGGTTGTCCCAGAATTCCTGGACGTTGTTGCCAATGGGAGTAATGGCGCCGAGACCTGTTACTACAACTCTTTTTAATTCCATACTAAGAAATGAACGGATTAAAATTACTTAGCGTGTTCTTCGATGTAAGATACAGCATCGCCGACAGTAGCAATCTTCTCAGCCTGGTCGTCGGGGATAGAGATACCGAATTCTTTCTCGAATTCCATGATAAGTTCTACAGTGTCAAGAGAGTCTGCTCCAAGATCGTTAGTGAAGCTAGCTTCGTTAGTAACTTCTGATTCTTCAACGCCTAATTTATCGACGATAATCGCTTTTACTCTTGATGCAATTTCAGACATAACTTTAAGTTTTTAATTAATAATTAGTTTTATTTCTTTAATTTTGCGGGGCAAAGGAATGAATATTTATCGTTTCTAACAAATATTTGGCGAACAAAATGCAGATTTTTGCACAATTTTCACGGTTTTGTGCACAGATTGAGAAAAATATGGGGAAAAACATCGCAATTTTTGCATCCGGCAATGGTACGAATGCCGAGAATATTATCCGCTATTTCCAAGGTAGCGAAGAGGTGAGAGTGAAGCTGGTGCTGACGAACCGCCGGCAGGCTTTTGTGTTGGAACGTGCGCGCAAACTGGACGTTCCGTGTGCTTATTTCGGCAAGGAGGACTGGGCGGACGGCGAGCCGGTGCTTGCGCTGCTTCGCGAGCAGGGCATTGACTTTGTGGTGCTGGCGGGTTTCCTGGCACGCGTCCCCGATTGTCTGCTTCGGGCCTATCCCAACAAGATTGTCAACATTCACCCTTCGTTGCTGCCCAAGTTCGGGGGCAAAGGTATGTACGGCGACCGCGTGCACGAGGCCGTGGTGGCTGCCGGCGAGACGGAGAGTGGAATCACCATACATTATATTAACGAGCGTTACGACGAGGGCGAAGTCATTGCCCAGTACCGTTGCCCGGTGTTGCCGGGCGATACGGCTGAGGACGTGGCGACCAAGGTGCATGCGCTGGAGTACGAGTACTATCCGCAGGTGATCGAGCGTGAGCTGATGCGCTGAGCCGTGCGGCGGGTGTTTCCTTCGGTTTCCACTTGCGGGAACTGCCGTTCCCACAAGTGGGGAACGCGGTTCCCGCAAGTGGTTACGGCGGTTACCACTGGTGGAAACGGTGCGGATAGCCTGTAGCCGGAATCAGAATAGCTGGTACTGCTGTGGCGTGACGAGGGTGAAGGCCCTCCGTTCGCGGCGTAGCGGATAGTCGCCCCGCAGCTGTTCGAAACGTTCGGGGTGTTGGCGTAGCGCGTCGCAGTCGCGTCGCGGGTCGTACATCTGCAGGGCGGCTTCGGTCAGACTGCCGGCCGTGATGACGGGTGTGGCGGGCTGTGGCGGCTCGATGGTGTATTGGGCCTGCAGGTGGAAGAAGCGGCAAAGGGCGTCGAGCGACATGCGGGTGGCGTTGGCCTTTCCGTCGGCCGAGTAGCCGGCAATGTGGGGCGTGCCGATGAACACTTTGCCGAGCAGCTCCAGGTTGATGTCGGGTTCGTTTTCCCACACGTCGATGACGGCATCGGCTATTTGTCCGCTGTCGAGGGCACGAAGCAGGGCTTCGGTTTCGATCACTTCTCCGCGCGATGTATTGATGATGACCGGTTGGCGTTGCAGCGAGCCGAAGAAGGCGGCATCGGCCAGGTGCAGGGTCTTGTATTTTCCTTCTTTATACAGGGGCACGTGAAAGCTGATGACGTCGCACTCGGCTGCCAGTTGTGCCAGCGAGGCGAATCCGTCGTGACCTTCGCGTTCTTCGCGCGGCAGGTCGTTGAGCAGCACTTTCATACCTAATCTTTTTCCAACTTCCGCCACTTTGCTGCCTACGTTGCCCGCGCCGACAATGCCGAGCGTCAGTCCGTTCAGCGGGCGGTCGGGTCTGTGCTGTTGCAGCAGCAGGAGGGTGGATTGCAGATACTGGGCTACGGAGGCCGAGTTGCATCCCGGGGCGTTGGTCCAGGCGATGTCCGCCTGTCGGCAGTATTCGGTGTCAATGTGGTCGAACCCGATGGTGGCCGTGGCGATGAAGCGCACGCGGCTGCCTTCGAGCAGTCGGCGGTTGCACTGGGTTCGGGTACGTATGATCAGTGCGTCGGCGTCGCGGACGGCTTCCGGCGTGAATTCTTTGCCGGGCAGATAGACAACTTCGTTGGCTATCTGTCCGATGGCCTCCCTGATGAAGGGAATCTTGTTATCGACAATTACTTTCATTTTCTTCTCTGTTTTTCTGTGCATGTATCGGACGGCTTTCACCGTTCGGGTCGTTGTGTAGCAGGGCCGTAAGCCGTGGCTACATCTGTTGTATAACGTGTTTAGGGTCTGTTTTGTTTGCCTTCGTCCGTGCCGGGCATGTCCTTCAGGTAGTCGAAGCGCAGCATCAGGTCGGCTATGTCGTGAGCCTCTTGCAAGTGGTGCAGGGTCAGGCTGTCGGAGGCGTCGCCTTCGACGTTCAGATGCGAGCCAACGGCAAGTCCCCGCTTCGCCGGCGACAGGATGCTCTGCCCCATGCCTTTCCACGGATAGCGTTCGAGTCCCAGCAGCTGGAGCAGGGTGGGATAAATGTCTATCTGTCCCATCACGTCCTCGTAGCGCATGCCTACGGGCGAGTTGAGTATGATGAGGGGCGTATAGGGCTTGTCGGAAACAATGCCCTGCATGGCAGGCGCCTGGCACAGCTCGTTGCGGTAGAAAGCGAGTCCCTCGTGGTCGCCGGTGATGACGATAAGTGTTTCCTTATACTCAGGGCGCGACTTCAGGAAGTCGATGAACTGCCCGAGGGCCTTGTCCGTATAGCGGGCCGTCTTCATGTAGTCGGCCGCTTTCTCGGGGATGGAGTCGGAGAAACTGATTTCCTGCAAGTGACGGGGCAGCACGAACGGTGCGTGGCCGGAGTAGGTGACGAACTGCATGAAGACCGTTTCGCCCTGCTTCCATATTTCGCCATCGCTGATTTTCTCGCTGCACTGCTCGAAGAAAGGCACGTCGCCGATGCGCTTGTGGGTGCCGAAGGCTTCGGCTTTGCGGAAGTCGTGATAGGCGATGATGGTGTCCAGCCCGAAGCTGTAGGCAATGGCTCCCTGATTCCAGGTCGATACCTTGTCGATGGTCAGCAGATAGTTGCGCGAGTGCTTTAGCTCGTGCATGGCTTTGGGCAGGGTGGCGTAATGGTTATCGGCAAACAGGCTGCTGTATGCACCCGAGTTGAGGGGCAGCATGCCGGCATTGATCATCAGTTGGGCGTCGATGGAGCGTCCGCCTTTCACTTGGGTGAGCACGTGAGGAGCGTAGAGGGTAGTCGGCTCCTTCAGCAGGCGGTTGAGGCAGGGCGTGATTTCCTGTCCGTCCACTTCCTGCTCCAGCACCCAGCTTTCGAACGATTCGGCCAGAATCAGGATGCAGTTGCGGCGTGTCTCTATCGAGTCGGGCAGGGGCGTCCATGCGGGCTGTGCGTCAAGCCAGCTTTCGATGCGTTGCTCTATTTCGGGGGTGATTTTCTGTTGCTGTTCCGTCAGGTCGTAGTACATGCAACCGAATACGGTGAACATCGGTGCGCTGCTTGAACACAGGTAAGACGATTGTCGCACGGCGTTGAAAGCTTGATGGAATCCACCTTTGACACCTAAGCAGACGGCGTTCAGCGCGGCGGTTCCAACCAATACGGCAAAGTATCCGGGAAGTCTTCGGACGAGGCTGATTCCCTTTCGGTCTGGCCTGCGGAGCGCTATGAAGATGGTGACGACGGATGACAGGGGCAACAGAATGTCTATCATTCTGAACGAATCTCTGACGCTTGCGGTAAAGTCGGCCAGGTTGCCGGCCAGTCCGTAGCTGCTCAGCGGGATGTGTGTGTAGTACGTTCGGAAATAGAGCAGGTTGCAGATAAGCAGGCTGTCGAGGCAGAACAGGATGACACTTTCTATCCCTTTCCTCCTGAACAGGATGTAGGGGAGCAGTAGCAACGTAGCGATGAACAACTTGGAAAGGTAGGTTTCCAGGTACGAAAACGATGCGAAAGTAGTGTCCATGCACCAGATGGCATCGAAAAGGGTGAGTTTCAGGAACAGTCCAGCTGCAAAAACGATAGCTGTACGGTTCCACGCGCTTTTCCAGTCGGGCATTTTTGCGAAGCGCGGTTTTAAGCTTTTTTCATTCATTGACTTCTCTATGCTAGGTCGTTCTATTCCAGACCTTTTTTCTCTCTCTTTATGGGGCGGCAAAGGTACGGCTATATTTGTGAATATCCATGATTTGGCGATACTATTCTTTCTTTTTATAGCATCTTATTTCGAACAAGCGTATCTTTGTGCTTTGAAAACGGAAAAAAAAAGACGCACAATATGAAACACCCCGCTTGCTATATCATCCTTTTTGTTGTCGTCCTGTTGGCTTCCTGTGGTGCCGACCGCGACAGCGTCCGCCTGTTGCAGCAGGCCGACTCTCTGTTGAACGTTCGTCCGGACAGTATGAAAGCTGTGTTGGGCACGTGGGTCGACAGCATCGGTCACTGCCCGGAACGTGTCCGGATGTACTACAACCTGCTTCGTGTGAAGGCCGACGACAAGGTTTACGTCACGCACACTTCGGACAGCTTGATCCTCTCCATAGTGCGCTACTATCGGGAGCAGCGCGACAAGACCCACTTGCCCGAAGCCCTCTACTATGCCGGCCGCACTTATAGCGACTTGAAGGATGCTCCACGGGCGTTGGAGTACTACCAGCGTGCCATCGACGTCATGGAGCGCGAGGAGCTGACGGATTACAATCTGCTGAGCCGCATCTACAGCCAGATGGGAACATTATTCTTCTATCAAGAACTTTACGACGAATTGCCTGGTGTGCTCCGTAAGGCTTATCAATGTGACTTGATACTGAAAGACAGTGCCAACCTTGTTTTCGACTTGCGGGATATTGGGCGGTCTTTTGCGGCAGTGGAACGGCAAGACAGTGCAGATTGGTATTACCGTCGTGCGATTGCAGTGGCTCAACAAATAAAAAATGATGTGTTACGGAATATGCTTTACCGTGAGTTTGCGGGGTTTTGTATTAAGTTGGGTAAGTATGCTGAGGCTTATGAAATGTTGCAGATAGGAAGAACAACAATAGACAGTCTTGGGTTGCCTCCTTTTTATGCAAATATGGCACGTTATTATTATTGTACCAACCGGTTAGACTCAGCTGCTTATTATTATGAAAAAGAACTAGTTTCCAATTCGCTTCTCCATAAGGCTGGAGCTTATGAGAGCCTTGCCAATATCGCTCATCGGCAAGGAAATGATGCTAAAGCTTGGTCTTTATTGCAACAGCATGTCCTTTATAAGGATTCTTTGCAGAATATCATCCGTACGGAGACTATGAATAAGATTGATGCTTTGTATAATTATAAAAAGTATGAACAAGAGAATAAAGAGTTGAAAAGTAAAGAGCTTCAAAGAAAATTTCTGCTGTTCTTATCGTTGTCTTTGACGTTGATAGTTTTGTTATTCTTTGCTGTCTTTTGGCAAAAAAACAAACGAAAGGAACAGACTATGTTGCTTCAACAGGAAAAATTGAAACGTCAACAAGAAAAACTGAAGCAATATAGCCAAGAACAAATAGAAGAAAACAAAAAAAGGATTGAAGAATTGTCTTGGCAATTGGAAAATGCAGTAAAGGACAAAGACTTGCTACATCGGAATTTATTGCTGGTTCAAAAAGAACAGATTGAGAAAGACAATCGGCGAATTGAAGAGATGCAAGAAATACAGCGGAAGGTTGAAGCAGGTTTATATATGACGAACATCTATAATAAGTTTCAGGCAGTAGCCAACAGTAAAGAAAAATCCCAGTTGCTTAAGATTGAAGATTGGCAAGAATTACAGGAACAAGTGGATGAAACGTATGGCGGTTTCACTACACGGTTGAAAGAGTTATATCCTCAGATTTCAGAAAAGGAACTGCATATTTGTCTATTGATCAAAATAGGTGTTACACCTACTCAAATGGCAACCATTATGATTAGTTCCAAACAGGATATTTCGTCTGTTCGTTCACGGCTTTACACAAAGCTGTCCGGAACAAAAGGGTCTTCTAAACAATGTGACCAACTTGTTCAAAGTTTATAAGTAAACATAGGTAAATGTTTGAAAAACAATAGATAAGTTGGTTGTTCTAAGGGGTACGCAAAAAGTACGCAAGTTAAATGCGTACTTTTTGCGTACTCTTTTTTAGCGATTATCTGGTTTATTCCGCTCATCTTCGTAACGTCAAATTTGAAAATGGTATGAAATAATTGTATAACTGTTTAAACTGTACTATTATGAAACTGAAGTTTTTTCCTGCCACCCTGTTGGCTGCCCTGTTGCTTTGCCTTGCCGCTTGCGGCAACGGACATGATGAGGACTCCTTGCCCGGAGCGTTGCCTTACACAAAGAGCTATTTTGTGGGAATGATGAATGACAGCTTGATAAACATCAGGCAAGACTCTTATTATGATGTCCGGATAGATCCTTTACTCTATATCCCGCAGGACTCGTATCAGCATATTGACATCACCGGATGGCTTATCAGGTTTGCAGCCGATTATCGCGATGAGCCTTGGGCAACCATGCATCTGCAATGGGGACCGATGGGAACAGGATCGTTTGAGTTGACTTCGTCGAAGTTGGTGGATGCCAATGCGGAGCGGGTACCATACATCAGTTTGACTTTTGCGGATAGCGGAAGGACCTATTGCTGCTCTCCGGAGCATCCGTTCCTGTTGCAGGTGGACGATGTAGATTATAAAGATGCTGCAATGACGTCATTCCCGGTTGTCACCGGGCGGATGGAGGGTACCCTCTACAATGAAGCCGATCCTGCGGACTGCATTACGTTCGAGGATGTGGAGTTCCGGTTGTGGCGTTGATAGCGGATCTTGGATGAGCCGGGTGCGGTTCTTGCGTATGGAGCACAAAATACAGACGGGGTTTGGACATTTGCAAAATATTACATAGTTTTGTCTGCCCTATGGCATCGACGGACAAATAGACGATAAAAATAGAACGTATGAAATGCATTCATGTGATTACTCCGGTAAAGGACTCCATTGACCTGACCTTACAGACGGCCGAAGCCATCGTGGCATCGGACATCAAAGTGCCTTACGCATATACCATCTACAACGATTTCAGCACGGCCGAAAATACTGCCCGGCTGCAGGAGGCCTCGAAGAAGATGGGGTTCAATCTGGTGAACCTCTCGGACCTGACTGACCATCCTTCGCCCAACTATCTGCTGGTGCTTCAGATGGCGCAGGAGCGCGCCATTGCCGAAGATGCCGCGCTGATTATCGTTGAGTCGGACGTGGTGGTGAAGAAGAATACGCTTCAGGCTCTGTTCGACGGCGCGCAGGAGCGCACGGACTGTGGTATAGCTGCCGCCGTCACCGTTGATGAGAAAGGCGAGATAAACTATCCCTACCTGTTTGCCAAAGGAAACGAGAATCAGGTATACCCCGAAAAGAAGCATTGCAGCTTCTGCTGCTCGCTGCTGACAGTCAACTTTCTGCGGACTTTCGACTTCCACCAGCTCGACCCGGAGAAGAACTGGCACGATGTCACCATCTCGCACCAGTCGCAGAAGGAAGGGTTCCGCAACTATCTGTTCACGACGCTTCCCGTGTGGCACCGTCCTCACAGCAGCCGTCCCTGGAAACAGTTGAAGTATAAGAATCCTTTGAAGTATTATTGGCTGAAATATGCGAAAGGACTGGATAAAATCTGAAGCCGGAAGGTTGCACCTTTTTCGGCATGTTCCGAAACCGGTTTCATGCCTTTATCGCTTGCTGAAGAAAATTCCCAGAGATAGAGAATGGGAAAAGAGGCGGCGGAAAGGGGTGAAACGCCTCCTTTGAACCCCGTTTGTAGGACACTTGTACGGCTCGCGAACAACACTTGCACGGCTCGCGAGCCGTGCAAGTGTCCCACAAATGGAATGCAAGTGTCTCTCAGCAGGAGTCAGCCTTTTCTTCCGGTAAAATTCAGTTCCTTCGGCTTCCATATTGAAATTGTGTGGTCGGGCAGGCAATGTGTTTTTTGGAAGTCTGTCAAATAATGCCTATATTTGCCGCGAATTCCGTTGTCTTGGATGCTGTGAGGCAACACTTTGTCTATAAGCTTAGGTACATTCATTATGATAAAAGATAAGGGGAAGGTTTCCGCTCTATATCGTTTTCTTCATCCGAGGGTATTGACCATTCATCCGGACTATAAAAGTCTGGAGCCGTTTATATTGTCGTTGCCTATGCGCTTTCGTCGGAACGAAGGCGTGGTGATACACAGAGGGCGGAACGAACTGCGTCGTATGGAATACGGAGGAGTCACCTATGTGGTGAAGTCTTTTCATCAGCCCAATTGGCTCAACCGTGTGATTTATGGCGTGTTTCGCGCTTCCAAGGCCAAACGTTCTTTTCTTTATGCCGATGCGTTCCTGAAGCTGGGAGTAGGCACCCCACAGCCCGTCGGAAGTATGGACCAGCGTCAGGGGCTGTTGTTTGACAAGAGTTACTACGTCAGCTGTCTGTCCGACTGTCCTTACGTATATTCCGATCTTTTTGTGCAGAAATTCGAGTGCGAAGAGAAAGTGTTGCGCGAAATCGGACGGGTGACTGCCATTCTGCACGAAAACGGATATGCCCACAAAGACTATGGCCGCGGCAACATTCTGTTCCGCCCCATGTCCGACGGTTCGGCCAAGATAGAGATAGTCGACTTGAACCGTATGTACATCGGGCACATCGGCCTGCGGCGCGGATGCCGTAACTTCGAACGCTTGCCCGCTACTCCGGAGATGCACCGCCTGATGGCCGAAGAATATGCCAAGGTGCGGGGCTTCGATGCCGAGAAATGCTTTCAGTTGATTTCCTACTACCGGCGGCTTCAGACCGAAAAGGGAGGAGAACTCTATTAAACAAGAATCCTTTAAAACAAGAATCTGCTATGAACATTATCGCTGTGGTCGTGACGTACAACCGTCAGGAACTCCTGAAGAGAAACATTCATTGTTTGCGGCAGAACAAGCCGCTTACTTCTATCATAGTGGTAAACAACGGCAGCACCGACGGCACTGCCGCATGGCTCGACCAGCAGAGCGACCTGACCGTCATCCATCAGTCCAACGTAGGAGGCTCGGGCGGTTTTTATACCGGCATGCAACGCGCATATCAGCAAGGAGCCGACTGGGTGTGGTGCATGGACGATGATGTATTTCCGCGGGCCGACTGTCTGGAACATCTTCTGGCCGAAGCCGGGCGAAAAGACGTAGGTATTCTGGCGCCCCGCCGCTTGATGGAGGGAAAAATCTTCACCCACGATTTTCAGGAATACAACCTGACCAATCCTTTTTCTTCGATGTACGGCAAGAAACTGTCGAAGCAGACCATAACCGCTCCTACCGAGGTGAAAGGTACAGCTTTCGAAGGCCCCTTTATCCGCCGGGAAGTGATCGAAAAAATCGGGTTGCCCAACAAGGAGCTTTTTATCTTCTGCGACGATACCGACTATTGCCTTCGCACTGTGTTGGCAGGATTCAAGATACTCTACGTACCCTCGGCCCTGATGGATAAGGAAAAGTTCTTCTCGAACGACACGTGGAGCGAACGCAGCAAGAAAAAGAAATGGAAACGATACTACCAGGTGCGCAATTCCACGTACCTGAACCATCACTACGGACGCAACTGGGCCGTCAGGTATCTTCGTGGTTTCAACGGAGTGATAGGCTATATACTGGTGGCGTTCTTCACCTGCCCCTTCTCCGATGCCTGGCAGTGGGGCGACATTGCCCGCCTGTGGAAAGCCTATTGCGACGGACTGCACGAGCGTCTGGGGATTATGAACAGGTAGTATGGCAAACAGAACCAATTATACATATATAATAGAAGCAGACAGTTATGAGACTGATAAAAATGACAGGCGGACTGGGTAACCAGATGTTTATCTACGCCTTTTATTTGCGAATGAAGAAGCGCTATCCCAGGGTGCGCATTGACCTTTCGGACATGGTGCACTATCATGTTCATCATGGTTACGAGATGCATCGCGTCTTCAATCTGCCGCATACGGAATTCTGCATCAACCAACCGTTGAAAAAGGTGATTGAGTTTCTGTTCTTTAAGAAGATATACGAGCGCAAGCAGGACCCCAACAGTCTGCGGGCATTCGAAAAGAAATACCTGTGGCCGCTGCTCTATTTCAAAGGCTTTTATCAGTCCGAGCGCTTCTTTGCCGATATAAAGGATGAGGTGCGCAAGGCTTTTACCTTCGACAGTAGCAAGGTGAACGCCCGCAGTGCCGAATTGCTTCGCCGGCTGGATGCCGATGCGAATGCCGTTTCGCTGCACATCCGTCGGGGCGACTATCTGCAACCGCAACACTGGGCCACTACAGGCAGTGTCTGTCAGCTTCCCTATTATCAGAATGCTATAGCCGAGATGAACCGCAGGGTGGCTGCACCTTCGTATTATGTATTCTCCGACGATATAGCCTGGGTGAAGGAGAACATCCCTTTGCAGAATGCCGTTTACATCGACTGGAACAAGGGAGAAGAAAGCTGGCAAGACATGATGCTGATGAGCCATTGCCGCCACCACATCATCTGCAACAGTACTTTCAGCTGGTGGGGAGCCTGGCTCGACCCGCACGAAGATAAGATTGTGATTGTTCCGAACCGCTGGTTCCAGCATTGCGAGACACCGAACATCTATCCGGCAGGCTGGGTGAAAGTGGCGATTAATTAACAAATCTGATAGACTATGAGCATGTATTTTCTGAAAAAGGTAGGACTGGCTCTTGCCGAGAGCTTCGGAGGCTTCCGGCTGACACCTTCGCCGCGGCTGGTGATGACGCTGCTGGTGAAGAACGAGGAAGACGTACTGGAAGACAATCTTCTGTTTCATAAAGCCATGGGAGTAGATTGTTTCATCATTACCGATAACAATTCTACCGACCGTACGCCGGACATCATCCGCAAGTATCAGGAGAAAGGCTGGGTAAAGGAAGTCATCTGGGAAAAGGCTACCAACTACAAGCAGAAAGTATGGGTGGATCGCATGATATGGAAAGCAAAGACGGTGTACAAGGCCGACTGGGTGATCAATGCCGATGCCGATGAGTTGTGGTACTCACCTTCGGGTAACCTGAAGAATGATTTGTCGGCTACCCACTCCAATGTGCTGAAGTGCGAGGTGCGCAGTGTCTATCCGGAAGAAGACAAGCCTTTCTGGCAGTGGAACAAGATGGTAAAGACCGTTCCGCAACCCGAACAGTATGACCTGTCGCTCTATTCGCTGTTCGACCACCAGAACAAGAAGGTGATTCACCGTACCAAGTGTTACCTGCAGATTTCGATGGGCAACCACAAGGTAACCATGTTTCCCCGCCGTTCGGAACTGGGAAAAGTACACGTCTATCATTACAACATCCGTGGCAAGCGTCACTTCATGGAGAAAATGATCAACGGAGGCAAGCAGCTTGAACAGAACCCCAGTAAGCATGGTGGATGCCATTGGCGTTACTTTTACCAGATGTACAAGGAAGGTAAGCTGGAGATGGAGTATGGCCGTGTGATCGGTACGCCTGTGTACGACCGTCTGTGCAAAGATGGTTTTATCTATGTAGACAATACCATTCCCGACTTCTTCAGGAAGATGAAATTGGACCGGAACGAGTAGAGCTGCTTATTGCTGGCTGCGCCACAGACTCAGTGCCGCAGCGATGGTATCGTCCATGTCGGCGTAAGTGTATTGGGCCAGGCGACCGCCGAACAGCACGTCGGGGGTTTGTCGGGCCATGGACTGATAGCGGGCAAAGATTTCGTTGTTGGCCGAGGTGTTGACGGGATAATAAGGTTCTTTGCCGGGCGCATAACTGTCGGGGTACTCGTAGGTGATGACGGTATCGGGCTGTTGGCCGAACTCGAAATGCTTGTGCTCGATGATGCGTGTGTAGGGCGTTTCGCGGTCGGTATAGTTGACCACGGCGTTTCCTTGGAAGTTGGCGACGCCCTCCAGCAGTTTGTGTTCGAAGCGCAGGCTGCGGTACTCCAAGTGTCCGCAGGCATAGTCGAAGTAAGCATCAATGCATCCGGTGTAGAGGGTACGGTAAACCAGTGCGGAAAGTTCGGCTCGGTGTTCCAGATAGTCGATGCCTGTACGTACTTCGACGCCTTCGAGCAGTAACCCGATGAGGCGGTTGTAGCCTCCGTAAGGAATGCCCTGATAGGGATCGTTGAAGTAATTGTTGTCGAAAGTGAAGCGGAAAGGAAGCCGCTTGATGATGAAGGCCGGCAGTTCGGTAGCGGCACATCCCCATTGCTTTTCGGTATATCCTTTCACTAAATATTGGTAGATGTCGTTGCCACACAGTCTGAGGGCCTGCTCCTCCAGATTGCGGGGCTGGCTGATGTGGGCATAGGCGGCGCACTGTTCCTGCAGTTTGGCTTGTGCTTCGGCAGGTGTGCGTACTCCCCACAGCTGGTAGAAGGTGTTCATGTTGAAGGGAAGGTTGTAGAGCTTCCCTTGATAGTTGGCTACGGGGGAGTTGGTGTATCGGTTGAACTCGACCAGGCGATTGACGTATTGCCACACTTCCTTGTTGTCGGTATGGAAGATGTGGGCGCCATACTTGTGCACGTTGATGCCTGCCACTTCCTCGCAGTAGATGTTTCCGCCCGTGTGTGGGCGTTTCTCTATCACCAGACAGCGTTTTCCGGCCTTGTGGGCTTCGTGGGCAAAGACGGCTCCGAAGAGTCCGCTTCCTACAATCAGGTAATCGTATTGTTTCATTCGTCGGTCAGTTTTAGGCGGTTGTTTGTCGCGAAGGCCGGAAGGCCTTCACGGTGTTCAGCAGGCGAAGGTGGCTTCCAGGTGGTTCACCAGCTCCATCTGGTCGGAACTGAACTTGCGGGCAAAAAGCTTGTCGGACTGTACCAGTTCGTCGTAGTCGCGCTTCTTCCACACGTAGGGGCCTCCGCGGTGCCAGTCGATGAGGCGCATGTTGCCGGCTGCTTCGTCCTCGGGCCGGTAGATGTTTTTCCGGAAGGGGGAGTTCCACAGAACGGTCTGAATGAATATCTCGTCGGGGCACAGGGTATATTTGAAGCGTTTCAGTACGAAGGCTTTCTCCTTGAGCAGGTATTGGCAGAAATCGTTGGTGATGCTGAACCACTGCGAGCCTTTCTGGAATCCGACTTCGTGCTTACGGCGGAAGTGGAGCAGCTTTTGCAGGATGAGTACAAAGTTGTAGAAAGGCATGGTGAAAGCGTGCCAGCGGTCGTTGGGGCGCAGACTCTTGGTGAAGAGGTAGTAGCGCGAGACTTTCCGTTCGAGGTCTTTCTGGTGTTCGGGGCTGTGCCAGTATTCCACAAATTCCTGTCCGGCGTGGCGGTCGAAGAAGTCGTGGATGTAGTTCTGGTTTTTCAGTGGCAGGTCCACCCCCGAAAGCAGGTGGTAATAGGCGTATTTACCGTTTGCGGAAGCTGTTTCCAGCAGGGTAAATTCGGCTTCGACCAAGCTGATGTCACCCCAATACAGCTTGATGGGATTGGGGATGATGTAGAGCTTGGCTCTGCTCAGTTCGTAATGATGCATGCTTTTTCGCAGGTTGCGCGAGCGCCGGTCGATGTAGAGGTAGATGTCGTTACGCTCATCGTCGAGCATCGACAGCAAGGTCCTCAGCACGGGGTACTCATTGTGTGCGATGATTAAATAAGCATGTTTGTTTTGAAGAGACATTAGGCGTTAATTTTTAGATGTTTAGGTTTAGGTTGCAAAGTTACATGTTTTTTTTGTTTACAACCTAATATTTGCCAAAAAAAAGTTAATATTTTTGTTTCGCCCGGCTTTGGCTTCGTTTTGGGCCGTTCTGGGGCGGTTTTAGAGGACACTTGTGCGGCTTATGAGAGACACTTGCACGGCTCGTGAGAGACACTTGTGTGGCTCGCGAGCAACACTTGTACGGCTCACGAGCAACACTTGCACGGCTCGCGGCACTTTTTAGTGCGTTTGTAGATGGCTGATAATCAGACTCTGTCTCGCTTCATGTCGGGCACCCACGGCCAGACGAGTCGCAGCAGTTGGGCCACGTGTGCCAGACGTCCTTCGGCGGGGCCGGCGTTCAGCTTCGACTTCAGGTAGGCATGCAGTTCGTGCTTGCTTTCGGGTGTCAGGGGCAGTCTGCCGATGCGGTTGTAGAGGATGCCGTGGCGTATGACCCGTTTGCAACGTCCTATTTCGGGGAGTTGCTGCTCCATCTGGGCCACGATGTCGATGTCTTCCTTTTTCCCGCCTCCGTTTTGTTCGGCCTTTACGGTCACCTTCTGCGTGTGTTGGCGGAAGTTGTTCAAGTCGGTGTAGACTTCGGCCACGTCGCCCGTCAACGTCATGCGGAACCAGAAGAGCCAGTCGCCGCTGTAGCGCATGCGGATGCAGTCGTGCAGGTCGATGCGCCGCAGGTGGTCGGCGCGCGAAAGGACGGCACTGGCGTTGGCTATGTAGTTGCGCCAGTACAGGTTGCGTGCGGCAAACCGTCGTCCGTCGATGACGGAATGTTTCTCGGGCAGATTTAGTTTGCGGCTGCCCCATTGGTTGATGTCGTGGTGCAGGTCGTTTCCGTCTTCGTCGATGAGGCGCGAGCCGGTGTAGCACAGTGCGGCCTGCGGATGGCGGTCGAGTACCGCTACGGTAGTGGCCAGAAAGTCGGGTTGGGCTGTGTCGTCGCTTTCGGCTATCCAGACGTATTCTCCTTGCGCCAGGCCGATGCCTTTCTGCCATTGCAGGAAGGGGCTGCCGGTGTTGCGGTCGTTCAGCACGATGTGACTGATGTGCGGATTGTCGGCATACGATTGCAGCAGTTCGGCGCTGTTGTCGGTCGAACAGTCGTCCAGCAGAATCAGCTCGAAGTCCTGAAAGGTCTGGTTCAGGATGGAGTCGATGCGCGCTTTCAGGTAGCGGGCATGATTGTAGTTGGGCACGATGACGCTGACTTTGGGAGGCATGTTTATACGGGATATCTGGTTTTCAGAAGCAAAGTTAGCGTATCTTTTTCAGAAATCCATGTCTTTTCTCAATTCTTTGTTGTACATTTGTCAATGAGTAACGGTACGGACTGTGTTTTTCAAGTCAAATGTAGCAAAGTCGGATATGATATCAGTAATCGTTTGTTCGGTGTCGCAGGAACGTTTGCAGCGTTTGTGCAAGAATGTGGACGAGACCATTGGCGTGGAGTATGAAATGGTGGCGGTGGACAATCGTCAGCTTGGGTGGCCGATAGCCCGTGTCTACAACGAAGGGGCGCGTCGGGCATCGGGGCGTTGTCTGCTTTTTGTGCATGAAGATGTTGTTTTTCATCAGCAGGATTGGGGGAGGGCACTTATCGGACGATTGGCCAGTCCGGACTGTGGTGTGATAGGCTTTGCGGGTAGCAAGGTGAAGTTGGATGTTTATTCGGGTTGGTGGCAGAACCATGCCGGATGGGATTGTTGCTCGTACATACAGAACGGTGTTCGCTGTGTGCAAGGTGGCAGGCTGCAAGAGGGAGTTCTATCGTTCGAGCCGGTGGTGACACTTGACGGCTTTGCCCTGTTGGTGCGGCGCGAGGTGTGGGAGGAGTTTCCTTTTGACGAAGATGTGCTGAAGGGCTTCCATTGCTATGACTTGGACTTTACGCTGGCTGTCGGGCGGAAATACACGAACTACGTATGTGGCGGCATTGCCGTGGAACATCTGTCATCGGGCAATCTGGACGGACGCTGGTACGAGACAACGGTGCAGCTGCACGACACAAAGTGGAAACCCTTGTTGCCCGTACGGACGGCCGATGTCCGTTGGACGGAGGAAGAGCGGCGGCGTACGTCGGAAGACTTGTCCTACCGTTTTCTGCACAATGCCTTACGAAGCAGTTACTCGCGGAAACGATATCTGCTGCACGCTTTCTGGCGCCGTCCGTTCGGCTGGAAGCACTTGGAACATTGCCTTAGCTGTACGCTAAAGTATTTGCGCGTCCGCTGACTTCTTGTGTTTCAGTAGCGACCGGATCCACTTTCCAATAAGATAATCAAGCCAGTTGATATTCAACTCTTTTTTGAGCGATAATAGCAATTCTTTTCTTCTTTCGGCTGATATGGGCAGGTGCTTGATGTGCCCGTACAGCAGAGCCTTGTCTATCACGATATCCGTGCAGCATTGAGGTGGAAGTACATGCTGGTAGAAGTATTTCCTGATACTTATCATTTCGGGAATGGAGTTCCCTTCTCTGGTTCCTTGATTGGTCGTATTGTCGGGATGTTTTCTGAAGAAGTTTAGTTTCTGGTGTATCTCGACGACGTTTCCTTTCCGCGCCTGCTCTATCCAGAACAGCCAGTCGCCGCAATAACGCATCTTTTTGTACGCTGGCGTAATATCTTTCAGGCAATTCTTGCGACGGAAGAGCACCATGCTTGCATTGTAAACGGTGTTTTGGTTGAGGAGTTTTTTCCGCAGGTATTGCAAGGAAGAGTATTCGTAGATCCGTCCATCTTCATCCCATTGGTCAAATTCGGACGAGTGCAGTGGATTGCCGCAGGTATCAATCAGATGTGACCCGGTAAGACACAGTTGGGCTTCGGGGTGCTTCTCCAAAGCTTCGACGGCGCGTTCCAGAAAGCGGTTTTCGGCCTTGTCGTCGCTCTCGGCTATCCAAATGTATTTGCCCTGCGCCAGCTGTATACCTTTCTCCCATTGCCTGAAGGCGCTTCCGCTATTCTGTTCGTTCAGTTCGATGTGACTTACGTGCGGGTTGTTGCGGCAGTTGTTCAGCAGTTCGGCGCTGTTGTCGGTCGAACAGTCGTCCAGCAGAATCAGCTCGAAGTCCTGAAAGGTCTGGTTCAGGATGGAGTCGATGCGCGCTTTCAGGTAGCGGGCATGATTGTAGTTGGGCACGATGACGCTGACTTTGGGAGACATGTTTATACGGGATATCTGGTTTTCAGAAGCAAAGTTAGCGTATCTTCTTCAGAAATCCATGTCTTTCACTGATTTTTCGGTCGAAAGTTGTGGCATAGGAGAACTTTTACTATGTTTGCAAAATAAACTATTGGAGAGAGTGTCTCGAAACCCGTGTGTGCCCGAACAGACCGGTCGTCGTGATGCAGTCGCAAATAACAAACCTTAACGCAACGTGATGCAGTATTCGTGCGTAGTTTGTTTTTTTATATAAAGCTTTGTTGGATTCTGTGAATCGAAGAAAGCTGTGTTTTAGCCTACCTGTATGTAAAATGTATTGTTTCTGTAAAGTGAAATGACTGAAATGACACTGAAAAAACTTTTTCGGCATAAGCTGTTGCCCTTGGTTTATGAAAAGAGGATTACGGGAAGCAGCTTGTATTCTGTTGAAAAACGCAAGTGCTTTAAAGTGACTCTGTTTAAACGTGAAAAAACAGATGCTTTTACCCGTACGCATTATTTGAAATTTATTCATTCCACAAAGTTCTTATCTTCAAAAAGAGTGGTCCCTGATGTCAGGGATAATGACTTTGGTGCACTGGATGTACCGGTGACCTGGAAAAAGCCGCCTTTGGTCAGCATCATCGTGCCCAACTACAATCATGTCCGCTATCTGAAAGAACGGTTGGACTCCATTTATAATCAGACGTACAGACACTTCGAAGTGATTCTGTTGGACGACTGTTCGACCGACGGAAGTGTAGAGGTGCTGAAAGAGTATGCGCGGAAGTGTCCCGAAAATACTCGCCTGGTTGCCAATGAACACAATTCGGGCAAAGTGTTCCATCAGTGGAACAAAGGACTGGAACTGGCGAGGGGAGAGTTTGTCTGGATTGCCGAGAGCGACGACTATTGCGACCGGAATTTTCTGGAAACAGTGCTTCAGGGCTTGCGCCATCAGTCGGTCATGCTGTCGTTTGCACGAAGCGTATTCATGCAGGAAGGAAAGCAGATCTGGTCGCAGGAAGAGTATCTGGCCGATTTGCCGGTTGCCTGGAATGCGCCGTTCATCATGTCGGCCCACAAGCTCGTAAGCAAGGCTTTTGCTATCAAGAATGTGGTGCCCAACGTCAGTAGTGCCGTCTTCCGGAACATAGGTACCATTCCGGCTGACATTATATCCCAATGGGAGCAGATGTCCTTGTGCGGCGACTGGCTGTTCTACCTGTGGCTGATTAAAGGCGGAGCTGTAAGCTATACCAATCGGGTGAACAATTATTACAGAATTCATCCGGGAAGCACGTCGCTGAAGATTCAGAAGACGCTGGACTATTATACGGAAACGTTGCAGATTTCCTGTTTCGTGGCCCGGAACTACGCAGTCGATGCGGCAGTTTTCGAGGTGGTAAAGAAAAATCTTATTCAACATTGCCTTGAAAAGCAATGTATCACTGTGGAAGAAGTCGAGAAGGCTTATTCTTTGGACAAGATAAAAGAAAGCATGGCGGGCAGACAGCCCAATGTGCTGATTTGTACTTATGCCATGGTGCAGGGAGGAGGAGAGGTCTTTCCCATCTACCTGGCCAATGAGCTGAAGAGACAGGGCATTGCCGTGACGTTTGTCGATTTCAGAGGAGAGCGTGGTGAAAAAGAAATCAGGCAGAAACTGGACCGGAATGTGCCTTTGCTGGCTTTGCCGCACGTCTTACAGCTTCGCAACGTGATGACTATGCTGGGTGCCGACATCATCCATACCCATCACGGAACCATCGACAGTGCGGTGGCCAATGCCATCGGCAACCGTTCGTTTCCGTGTAAACAGGTAGTCACCCTTCACGGAATGTACGAAGCTGTGCCGGAAGAGGAACTGAACAAGATTCTGAAAGCAGTGCTCCCCGTATGTTCGTGCTTTGTTTACATCGCAGATAAGAATCTGCTCCCGCTGAAGCACGTTCAGTCGCAGATTCGGCTGAAGAAAATAGGCAACGGTCTGCCCTATCTTCCCTTGTCGCCTTATAGTCGGGCCAGTCTGGGCATTGAGGAAGATGCTTTCTGCCTGTCGCTGGTGAGCCGCGGCTTCCTGTACAAAGGCTGGATGGAAGCGGTAGAGGCTGTGAAACGGGCCAATGCAACCATACAACGGCCGGTTCATTTGCTTCTGGTAGGAGACGGCGAGTGTTATGAGGCGCTGAAGCAGCAGGATCTTCCTCCGTTCATACATCTGATGGGCAGGCAAGGATATGTGCGCAATTATTTCGCCATGTCCGATGCCGGACTGCTTCCCTCATACTTCAAGGGAGAAAGCTTTCCGCTGGTAGTTATCGAAAGCCTGATGAGTGGTGCCCCCATCATAGCCAGCGATGTTGGAGAAATCCGGAACATGATTACCGATACGGACGGCGGAGTGGCAGGAGCCCTGTTCGAACTGAAGGACGGGAAAGTGCCGGTAGACACCCTTACGGATATTATAGTCCGGCTTGCTACCGATTCGTCTTTGTATGGCGAGCTGAAAAGACGTGTGGCGTCTATTGCACGGAAATTTGAGATATCCTGCACTGCCCGGCAGTATATAGATGTCTACAATAAAGTGTGGAAGAATGTTGAACCAACAGCCTAAGTCGGCTGTTTTAAAATAATATAACCGGATTCCGGTTGGGCAGTTATCGGGATACTCCGGATGTGAAACGTTTACGAATGTGTTCGATGATGAAAAAGATTCTTATAATTAACCCTTGGCCTCCCTATCCTCTGAACTCCGGAGGTAATCAGGCTTTCTTTAATATGGTGGACTACATGCGCCGCTATTTGTCAGTGTCTATTTTGCTCAATCCGCACACTTCCGGAGAAAGGCAGGCGGTGAAGGAGCTGAAGAAAATCTGGCCCGATGTAGAGTTCTTCCTGTTCGAAGCCGGGGACGAAGAAAAGGGTTATTCGATCAAGCATCCGCTGTATTACAAATGGCTGAAAAAGATTCAGGCATCGGTTGCCCGCAAAATGAGGAGGCAGCTGGTTGCACACGGCACTCAGGCCGTCGAGGGTAATGAAGTACGTAGAAGAGGCACCATCATGAATTCTACTTTCAGGAACTTCGACAGCCAGTATGTCGACTATGTGGCCAAGGTTTCACGCATGGGATTTGACATAGTGGAAGCTCAGTTCTATGATCTGTTACCACTGGTTTACGTTCTGCCGGACGATGTACAGACCGTGTTTGTGCATCATGAACTGCGATACATTCGCAACCAGAACGAAATGAAACTTCTCAAGCAGATGACCAATGAAGACCGTATGCTTTATGGTGTGGCAAGAGATTTTGAGAAAGGGGCGCTGGACAGCTATAAGCATCTGATTGTACTGACTGAGACCGACCGTGCCTTGCTGGCCGAGCTTTTGGGACGGACAGAGCGCATTTATACTTCTCCGGCAGTGATACGCAAGTCGGGAAATGTGGCCGATACGTTTGTCCCCGCGCAAACCAATCGTCTGGTGTTTGTAGGCGGCGAAGACCATATGCCCAATTGGGATGCCGTCATCTGGTTCTGCACCGGAATAGCTCCGCTTTTGCGTCAGCGTGGATTCAAGTTCACATTCCAACTGGTAGGAAAGTGGAACAGCGGAGATGCAAAGAGGCTTTGCGAAGTCTGCCCGGAAATGGAGTTCATGGGGTTTGTAGACGAGCTGACAACTTTCCTGAAAGGAGCCATTTCCATAGTGCCCATTCGGGTGGGAAGCGGAATGCGCATGAAGATACTGGATGCCGTCTTTGCCCGGGTGCCGTTTGTCACTACTTCCAAAGGAGTCGAAGGGCTTGACTTCCGTAGTGGTGAGGAATGTCTGATAGCCGATGAGGCTTCGGCCTTTGCCGATGCGGTAGTCCGGCTGGCCGAGGACGAAAAACTGCAGGAAAAACTGGTGCAGCAGGCTGCCGACAAGCTGAGTGCTTTGTACAATCCGCAGGAAATGCTGGAGCGCCGGATGGCGATTTACGAGCAGATTCTGGGTGAGAAGCTGTTGGAACGAAAGGCGTAAGGTAATGAAGGAATAATGGTGAATGAAACAGTAAAGGGTATGGACAGCAGACTGGCAATTGTGATACCGGCTTATAAAAGTCGTTTCTTGCAGGCTACGTTGGATTCTATCGCGAAGCAAAGTTGCAAGGATTTTGTGGTGTACATCGGTGATGATAACAGCCCGCAGAATCTGGAAGCGATTGTCGGACGCTATCGGAATGAGTTTCCCCTCGTATACCATCGTTTCGAAGAGAATATGGGGCGGAACGATTTGCCCGGTCATTGGGAGCGTTGCATTGCGCTGAGCCGTAATGAACCGTTAATCTGGCTTTTCTCCGACGACGATCTGATGCCCGCTGACGGCGTAGAGCGCATCTTGCAGGCAGCTGCGGTGCATGGTGATACCCGTGTCTTTTTCCGTTTCCCGTTGTCGCTGGTCGATGCCGAAGGCCATTTGTTGCGTAGCAATCCGCCGTTCGATGCGGACTGTATTTCGGGTTATCATTTCCTCTTGGACAAGCTTGGCGGAAAAATATCTTCTGCGGCGTGTGAGTATGTATTCAGCCGCGATGTGTATACTGAGGCAGGTGGCTTTGTGAAGTTTCCGCTGGCTTGGTGTTCGGACGATGCCTCATGGGCTCGTTTTGCCGACCTGGCAGGTGGCATCGTGTCGCTGTACGGACAGCCGGTGTGCTGGCGGAATGCCGAGAACGAGAACATATCCAATTCTATCGTTTACAACAAGGAGAAGGCGAAGGCTACCGCTCTGTTCGTGGACTGGATTGCCAGATATTATCCCGACCGCCGGGACGATGCCGTTTTGCACTGTGCATTGAAGAGTTATATAAAGACCATACTGGTTTGTTCGTTGCGAAGTGTCTTCGACGTGGTAGACCTCTGGGGCATGTGCCGTGCGGTGTGGCAGATTTCTCCGGCTGTAGCTTCCGGCTTGTTTGCAAAATATCTTTTCCGTGCTTTACGCCGTAAGGGGAAGTAGCTGTAAGAGGCCTTGGCGAGTGGTGCGTATAGCCGGCATTCGCTAATATTTCATTCTTGTTGCAGAGGTCGTATTTTTTCTCTACCTTTGTCCCCGTTATTCACTTGATAATTATGCTGAAACAATTTTTTTCTTTGATGAAGCGGTACATCAAACCTTACCGCAAGTATCTGACATGGGCTGTTATCCTGAACTTCGTGTCGCAGTGGCTTAATGTGTTCTCGTTCATGGCCATTATCCCGATTCTGAATATTCTGTTCAAGATAGATGGCAAAGTGTACGAATATCAGCCGATGGATTGGGAACATTTCGATAAGGATGTGCTGGTGAATAATGCTTATTACTGGATCAGCCATTTCGTAGAGACGAACGGTGCTTTCCTGACGCTTGTCATGCTGGGAGGCGTTCTGATATTTATGACACTGCTGAAGACGGCAGGTTACTTCGCTTCATCGGCGGTGATGGTGCCGTTGCGTACGGGTATTGTGCGCGATATCCGCATCGAAGTATATAATAAGGTGCTGAAGCTGCCTCTCAGTTTCTTCTCCGAGGAGCGCAAGGGCGACATCATAGCCCGTATGAGTGCCGATGTGACGGCCGTTGAAAACTCGCTGACGAGTTCGATTGATATGCTTATCCGCAACCCGATAGCCCTTTTGATTTACTTCTTTACCCTGTTCACCGTGAGCTGGCAGATGACGCTCTTCGTCATAGTCATTCTGCCCTTTGCCGGTTGGATTATGGGTGTAGTCAGCCGTAAGCTGAAGCGCCAGTCTTCGGCCGCGCAGGCACAGTGGGGCGACATCATGTCGCAGCTGGACGAAACGTTGGGCGGACTGCGCATTATCAAAGCGTTTATTGCCGAAGAAAAGATGTCGGCACGTTTCACCAAGACGAACGATGAGTTCCGCACGGCCATGAACGAGATGGTTATCCGTCAGAGTTCGGCACACCCGATGAGCGAGTTCCTGGGCACGTGTGTCATTGTTATTGTCCTGTGGTTTGGTGGTGCGCTGATTTTGAATCAGACGTATGCACCGATGGATGCGGCTACCTTTATCTTCTATATGGTGATATTGTATAGCATCATCAATCCGTTGAAAGAATTCTCCAAGGCTTTCTATAACATTCCGTTGGGTCTGGCCAGTATGGACCGTATCGATATGATTCTGAAAGCCGAGAATCCTATCAAGGAACCTGCACAGCCGTTGCCTTTGACCGACTTCGAGGATAAGTTGGAGTTCCGCGACGTCAGCTTCAGCTATACGGAAGGTCGTCCGGTGCTGAAGCACATCAACCTCACCGTGCCCAAGGGCAAGACAATCGCTCTGGTGGGACAGTCCGGTTCGGGAAAGTCGACGATGGTGGACCTGGTGCCACGCTATCACGACATTGCCGAAGGCGCGCTGATAATCGATGGAAAGAATGTGAAGGATGTATCTATCCGCAGCTTGCGTTCGCTGATTGGTAATGTGAACCAGGAGGCTATCCTCTTCAACGATACGTTCTACAACAATATTACGTTCGGTGTGGAGAATGCTACGATGGAGCAGGTGATCGAAGCTGCCAAGATAGCCAACGCTCACGACTTCATTATGGAGACGGAGAAGGGCTATGATACCATGATCGGCGACCGTGGCGGACGCCTTTCCGGCGGACAGCGCCAGCGCATCAGTATTGCCCGTGCCATTCTGAAGAATCCGCCTATCCTGATTCTGGATGAGGCTACTTCGGCCCTCGATACCGAAAGCGAACGTCTGGTGCAGGAGGCTCTGGAGCGCCTGATGAAGTCGCGTACGACGATTGCCATCGCTCACCGTTTGTCGACCATCAAGAATGCCGATGAGATCTGCGTGCTGTACGAAGGCGAAATCGTAGAGCGTGGTACTCACGAAGAACTGATTGCTCTCGACGGATATTACAAGCGACTGAACGATATGCAGTCGCTGAGCTGATACGATGACAAGTTGACGAGGGGACAAGTTGACGAATGGGAGTCTTCTTCTGTTCCTTTCCTTGTTTCCTCGTCCACTTGTCCCCTTGTCCACTTGTCCCCTTGTTAACTCGTCAACTAATACTAACCATACGCCTATGTTAACCGATTTCGATTACACCCTGCTCCCCGAGAATTATACCCTTTGTCTGCACGATGCCTGCCCCCGTGCCAAGGAATGCCTGCGCCGCGCCATAGCCGAAGGTGTTCCGGCAGCTCATATTTCTATCCGCGTCTTCTCGCCTGCTGCCGCCCGGCAGATGGCCGCTGCGGGATGTACGTTTTTCCGTCCCATCCGGACGGTGCGTTATGCACGAGGCATCGAAGCCGTGCTGAAGCAGTTTGAAAAACTGCCTTACCGGGAAGCCCGTATGGCTCGTGCTACCCTGTACGGCTTTTTCGGGCGGAATATGTTCTACCGTATACGCCACGGCGAGCGCTTTGTTTTCCCCGAGGAGCAGGAAAAGATTGCCGCACTCTTCCGTCGGGTTGGTCTGAAGGAAGAGCCGCAGTTCGACGAATATATCGAGCGTTACGACTTGCGCTAGTCACTGCCGCACCATTCCCGACTCTTTTTGCCGGACAACGCCTAAGGTTTTATTCTTTCTCATACCTATGAGAAAGGAATTCTCATGCTTATGAGAACGACATTCTCATATCTATGAGAAAACTATTCTCATGCCTATGAGAAGAGAGAAAACATACTGGAGTGTTGGCGGAAGGCTTAAGGGAGAGGAGATGGAAAGAAGCAGATAGAATTTGTATATTACGGAGGTTAATTAAAAAAACGAAATTATGAAGGATCTGTTCTTACTAAAGTTTATTCGCGTGAATAAGTTGATATCTACTGTCTTAGCTTTGTTGCTGTGTGTCTCGATTGAGGGAGTGGCACAGTCTTTGCTTCCCGATTTCCACAGATATGCCCGTTTTGCCGGGCGCGCTACAGGCTTTGTGGTTAAGACTCCAGACGGATTTGAGGTTGTGCAGCAGGGACAGGATGCCTGTTGGATACCTGAGGAGCGTAAAGCGGGCGGAGTGACACCTTTCTACAACTATATGCTGTTGTCTGACGACGAGGAATGTGTGGCCTTTTATCCGGATGTCTCGGCTTTGACCCTTGCCTGGTTGGGAGGGGCGAAGACTGAACCGGATTACATAAAGCAGGCCGTCGAGTCTGGCACAAGGGAAGGGCTGACGGTGTATGCGGCTTCCGATGCCGACCAGGAATTTGGGGCTGATTCCGTCTGGCTTTTCGAGAAAAACCTGTCCGAAGCCGTGCGTGGCAGATACGCTTATTCGGCCGAGTGGTATGCCATTAAGGACGGACGCCCCTGCCTGTTTCTGATGTGCGTACTGACCGCAGACGGGCTGAAGCGCAAAGAGGTCTATTTCGAACGGCTTTATCGTTCGCTAGGATATAAAAGGAAGTGGACATACAGTCAGGAAGTCTTTGACCGTGAGACTTTGCGTCTGCACACGAAGAAGTAAGACTGCATTACCCTTTCCGCCCAAAGTCCGCCGGAATCTCGCCCCACTGCTCGGTTTCCCATTTCAGTATCGGCGTGGAGTACGTATTTTCGCGCAGCCACTTCTCGGCACGCTCTATCAGTTGGAAGAGGACTTCGGTGCGGGGCTCGCGGGGCAGCTTGGTCTTGCATTGCTTCTGCCGCACCCAGGCGATGGCGTTGCGGCTGTCGCTGTAGATGGGCATGTCTATTCCTTTCTGCTTCAGCAGGGCAAGGCCGTGGACAAGGGCAAGGAATTCGCCGATGTTGTTCGTGCCGTAGACGGGTCCGAAGTGGAACACCTGCTGGCGCGAGGCCACGTGTACGCCGCGGTACTCCATCTGTCCCGGGTTGCCGCTACAGGCAGCGTCGACAGCGAGGCTGTTCTCTATCACCTCCGGCGGCAGTTCTCCTGTGGCTGCGGCAGCTTTTCGTGGCTGTTCTGTACCGGTGGCTTTTTGCCCGATGTAGTCGTAAGGTGAAGATGCGAAAGCCTGTTCGGCTTCCTCCATCGTGTCGAACGACTTGAACCGCGCACCCTCGTATCCGTTGGTCTGAAGCTGGCAGTCTGTCCAGTTGTCGTAGATGCCGGGCGTGACGCCTGCCCATACGACGTAGTATTTCTGTTTCTTTTTCATGCGGCAAAGGTACAAATATTTCTTGTTTTCCCTCTTGTACGTTGCAGAATTGCTTACCTTTGTTAAGTTTTTGAGTTCTTGAGTTTTTAAGTTTATAAGTTTGTAACTTTGTAAGTTAATTCAGCGTGTAAACTCAACCCCCTTAAGAACTCAAAAACTTATAAACTTAAATACTCAAAAACTCAAAATAACATGATACGTATATTCCTGACCGGCTATATGGGTGCCGGAAAGACAACCTTGGGCAAGGCTTTCGCCCGCGAGCTGCATGTACCGTTCATCGACTTGGACTGGTACATCGAGGAACGTTTTCATAAATCCATTCCCGAACTGTTTCGCGAGCGGGGCGAGGACGGCTTCCGCGAACTGGAGCGCTCGATGCTGCACGAAGTAGGCGAGTTCGAGGATGTCGTCATCTCTACCGGCGGCGGTACGCCCTGCTTCTTCGACAACATGGACTACATGAACCGTCAGGGACAGACGGTGCTGCTCGACGTTCATCCCGACATCCTGTTCCGTCGTCTACGTGTGGCTACGCAGCAGCGGCCCATCTTGCAGGGCAAGACCGACGACGAACTGCGCTCGTTCATCGTCAAGGCACTCGGCGAACGCGAACCCCATTACTCGAAGGCCCGTTACCGTTTTGATGGCGGACGGCTGGAAAGCCGGCGTCAGATAGCCGAGTCCGTGCAACAGTTGCGTAACCTGTTGGGGCTATAATCCCTTGTAAATGTGTATTTCTGGGCAAAAGATGCAGGGGGTGTCATATTTATGCTTATTTTTGCACTTCCTAATTGATTGTTGCAGTCCCGCATTCCCTTCCATGCGAAGAAGCAGATGCGGGCGCGTGTATTCATTAATTTTAATCTGTAAATAGAAGACAAGTCGATGAGAAAATGGCGTATTGAAGATTCTGAAGAGCTGTACAACATCACCGGTTGGGGCACTTCGTACTTTGGTATCAACGAAAAGGGACATGTGGTGGTAACGCCGCGCAAGGACGGTGTAGCCGTCGATCTGAAGGAACTGGTAGACGAACTGCAGTTGCGCGATGTGACTGCTCCCATGCTGGTACGTTTTCCCGATATTCTGGACAACCGCATCGAGAAGGTGTCCTGCTGCTTCAAGAAGGCAGCCGAGGAATACGGCTACAAGGGCGAGAACTTTATCATCTATCCCATCAAGGTCAACCAGATGCGACCCGTAGTCGAGGAAATGATCAATCACGGAAAAAAGTTCAACCTTGGACTGGAGGCCGGCTCCAAACCCGAACTGCACGCCGTGATCGGAGTCAATACCGACCCTGACTCGCTGGTAGTGTGCAACGGTTACAAGGACGAAAGCTTCATCGAACTGGCCCTGCTGGCACAGAAGATGGGCAAACGCATCTATCTGGTGGTAGAAAAGCTGAACGAACTGAATCTCATCGCTAAGATGGCCAAACAGCTGAAGGTACGCCCCAACATCGGTATCCGTATCAAACTGGCTTCCAGCGGAAGCGGCAAGTGGGAGGAGAGTGGCGGCGACGCCAGCAAGTTCGGCCTGACTTCGAGTGAATTGCTCGAAGCACTCGACTTCCTCGAAGCACGCGAGATGAAAGACTGCCTGAAGCTGATACACTTCCACATTGGCAGCCAGATCACCAAGATACGCCGCATCAAGAACGCCCTGCGCGAAGCTTCGCAATTCTACGTGCAGTTGCACAAGATGGGCTTCAACATCGAGTTTGTTGATACCGGCGGCGGTATGGGCGTGGACTACGACGGTACCCGCTCTTCGAACAGTGAAAGCTCGGTCAACTACTCCATTCAGGAATACGTGAACGACGTTGTTTCGACCTTTGTCGATGCAGCCGACAAGCACGGTTTCCCTCATCCGAACATCATCACCGAAACCGGACGCAGCCTGACGGCCCACCATTCGGTACTTATCTTCGAGGTGCTCGAAACAGCCTCCCTGCCGCAGATGGACGATGAATGGGAACCGGACGAGAATGCGCACGAACTGGTGAAAGAACTTTATACCATCTGGGACAACCTGAACCAACGCAGCATGCTGGAACCCTGGCACGATGCGCAGCAGATACGCGAGGAGGCACTCGACCTCTTCAGCCACGGCATTGTAGACCTGAACACCCGTGCCCAGATCGAGAAACTGTACTGGAGCATCTGTCGTGAAATCAACTCCATTGCCAGTGGCATGAAGCACTGTCCCGACGAGTTCCGCAAACTGAGCAAACTGCTGGCCGACAAGTATTTCTGCAACTTCTCCCTGTTCCAGTCATTGCCCGACTCGTGGGCCATCGACCAGATGTTCCCCATCATGCCTATCCAGCGTTTGGACGAGAAACCCGACCGCGAAGCTACCATTCAGGACATGACGTGCGACTCGGACGGAAAGATTGCCAACTTTGTCAGCTCGCGCCCCGACGCTACAACCCTGCCGCTCCACTCGCTGCGCAACAACGAGCACTACTACCTGGCCGTCTTCCTGGTAGGAGCTTATCAGGAGATTCTGGGCGACATGCACAATCTGTTCGGCGATACGAATGCCGTACACGTTTCTGTCAACTCCAAGGGATACACCATCGACCAGCTGATTGACGGTGAAACAGTGGCCGAAGTGCTGGACTATGTGCAGTACAATCCCAAGAAACTGGTGCGTAAGCTCGAAACCTGGGTGACACAGTCTGTGAAGGAAGGCCGCATCTCGCTCGAAGAAGGCAAGGAATTCCTGGCCAACTACCGTTCGGGCCTGTACGGATATACCTATTTGGAATAAAAAACTTTTTCACCACAGAGGACACAGCGTTTCACAGAGTTTTTCCCTCTCTGTGTTCTTCTGTGTCCTTTGTGGTGAACTATTTATATAAAGGAATATGAAAGAGAAACTGACACTGATCAAAGTAGGAGGAAAAATAGTAGAAGAGGAAGCCACCCTCCAGGCACTGCTGAGCGACTTTGCCGCCATCGAAGGCCGCAAGGTGCTGGTGCACGGCGGCGGACGTTCGGCAACGAAGCTGGCTGCCCGCCTTGGCATCGAAAGCCAGATGGTGAACGGGCGCCGCATCACCGATGCCGAAACACTGAAGATAGTAACCATGGTCTATGGCGGACTGGTGAACAAGAACATCGTAGCCCGCTTGCAGGCATGCGGTGTCAACGCACTGGGACTGACAGGTGCCGACATGGACGTCATCCGTTCGGTGAAGCGCCCTGTGAAAGACGTGGACTACGGCTTTGTAGGCGATGTGGAACGGGTAGATGCAACCCTGCTGGGCGACCTCATTGCGAAGGGAGTCGTGCCGGTGATGGCACCGCTGACTCACGACGGTTGCGGCAACATGCTCAATACCAACGCCGACACCATTGCCGGCGAGACAGCCAAGGCTCTGGCACAGCTGTTCGACGTCACGCTGGTCTACTGCTTTGAGAAGCGCGGTGTGCTTCGCGACGAGAACGATGACGACAGTGTCATTCCCCAAATCACCCGTGCCGACTTCGAACAGTTAGTGGCCGACGGTGTGGTGCAGGGCGGTATGATTCCCAAGTTGGAGAACGCTTTCGAGGCACTCCGTACAGGTGTGTCGCAGGTCATCATCACGCAAGCATCGGCCATTAATATGCCGGGCGAGGGTACCCGTATCATTCGATAATCGGGAAAAAACATATTTTTTTCAGAAAAAAACAGGGGTCGGCTGTAACTTTCGGCCGACTTAACCGTCAATGTAAATAGAGATGCAAGAAATCAGTTTTCGTAATGACATTCTTCCGCTGAAAGATAAACTCTTCCGACTGGCTCTGCAGATTGTTTTCGACAGGGCCGAGGCTGAGGATGTTGTACAGGAAACGCTGATTCGGGTATGGAACAAGCGCGACGAGTGGACGCAGTTCGGGTCGATAGAGGCATATTGCCTGACAGTAGCCAGAAACCTCGCCATCGACCGCAGCGAAAAGAAAGACGCGCAAACGGTGCAACTGACACCGGAACTGGAGCAGACTCCCGACGCATCGAGCCCCTACGACAGACTGGTGACAAAGGACCGCATGGCACTGGTGCACCGCCTGATCGGCGAACTTCCCGAAAAACAACGGCAAATCATGTTGCTGAGGGATGTAGAGGGAAAAAGTTACAAGGAAATAGCAGCTGCCTTGAACCTGACCGAAGAACAAGTGAAGGTGAACCTGTTCAGGGCGCGGCAGAAGGTAAAACAAAGATTTATAGATATTGATGGTTATGGACTCTGAACATATAGAACAACTCTTGGAGCGCTATTGGAAGTGCGAAACTTCCTTAGAGGAAGAAGCGCAGTTGCGTGCCTACTTCGCCGAAGCGGGCAACATCCCTGCACATCTGCTCCGTTACAAAGACTTGTTTGTGTACCAGCAGCTTCAGCACGATGCCCGTTTGAGCGACGATTTCGACGAGCGCGTACTGGCACAGGTAGAAGTACCGGTAGTCAAGGCACGCCGTATGTCGCTGATGTCGCGCTTTATGCCTCTGTTCAAGGCTGCCGCCGTAGTGGCTGTAGTGCTTTCGCTGGGCAACGTGATGCAGCATTCGTTCTATGACGGTAACGGGGAAATGGCCACAGCCGACACCATCGGCAAACAGATTTCCGCTCCGTCGGTAGCTCTTTCGGAGGAGACGCCGGCAACTCACGAGCAGCAGATTCTTGACAGTCTGCAGCGGGTGGAGAAGCAGGAACTGAAGAAGTAGAGTTTTTAATTTGCTTTTAAAATAACATTTTCATTTGCTTTATATATATAAATAGTTAGTGTGCTTTATTAAAAACGGAAATTTAGAAGCTGTGAAGTTTCAATTCTCTCAAAATTCTTATAGAAACTAACTAAGATAAATGGGACGCCGCGTGATGCAGCGTCCCTTTTATTTTTTCCGGACGGGCAGAAACGGCAAAGGCTTCCTCGCGGAAGCCTTTTTGCCTGTATTGGGAAGGGTGCTCTTATTCGGGTATTTGCCACAGATTGCCTGTGCTGTCGCGGAGTTTCCGGTCGGATTCTCCGCATTGTGTCTGAGATATTTCTGTGCAGGTTTGTTCAGTCTGTGGCGGCAGCTGGTGCGCACCCTTCGGAAAGAGAGAATTTATATTTGCTGTTAGAGTTTATATATGCCTTTCTTTTCAAGATCCAGTTGCGGATTGCCTTTATAGCCGATGCCTCCGCTGCCGGCAGTGCGTGCTTTCAGGTATTCGGTGGCATGGCAGCGGATGTCGCCCGAGCCGCTGACCTGTGCCGACACGCTGCGGGCACGAAGATTGGAAACATTCAGGTCGCCCGAACCTGCCACGCTGTATTCGGCATTGTCCACGCTTCCTGCGATGGTGACGGTACCCGATCCTGCTACCGAGGCATTGGCACTGGTGGCTTGGGCATCTTTTATGGTCATGTCGCCCGATCCGGCTACCGAAACCTCAAGTCGGTTGCAGCGCAGGGCGTTGGCATCGATGTCGCCCGATCCGGCTATGGTAATGCTACAGATGTTTTCGCAGGCGATGGTGTGGGGGCTCTTGATGTCGGCCGAACCTGCCACGCTTATTCCGAAGTCGTCGGTCTTTATTCCGTTGACCAGGTTAATGTCGGCCGAACCGGCTACGCTGATCTTGTTCAGGTCGGGCGAGGTGACACGCACTTCGAGCTTGTTATAAGATATGTTGTAGCCCTTCTTGAAGCCGATGTGCAGAGTGTTGTCCTTAACGTGGATGTCGAGCAGTTCGACGATGTTGTCCGAGGTATAGACTTCTACTTTCGGTTTGCCGGACTTCTGGGTATAAGTCACGTCGGAACTTCCGCTGACGCTTATCTTCTTGAAATTGCCGGTACGGATTTCTTTGGTCACATAGTTATTGCTACCTTTGACGCGTTTGCCGTTTCCGAAACCGTAGTTTCCGGAGAAAGAACAAGCTTGTGTGCTGATGGCCATTATGAAGACCAGAAGGATAGATGTTATTCGTTTCATATCTTTTGTTTTTAAGTATTTCGTTTATCTGTTAGACGTAGAGCCCTGTTGAAAAGTTGCACGGTTGGCGATGTTTTTTTCAAAAAAGTTTCGTCGGTATGTGTAGGACAATTCCTGTGCCAAAAGTCTAATCGGCTGATTTGCAACAAATATCAAGAATCATCTTCTGTTCGGAAACGGACAGTTGTCCGCTTTTGCGTACTGTCTTGCGGGTGGATTGTCCGGTGGAGACGGGATGTTTGCGGGGCGGGCGACAGAGTTTGATGGAGGTTTTGTTGGTGGTTTCGGGGAATCTTTGTTCTTTTGCCTGATTAAAAACGCTGATATGACGAACCCTTATGTGATAGACGACGAACAGCTGGGGCCGCTGCTGGTGCGTGCCGATGCCCGTGCACGGCGGCTGACGTTCCGCACGAAGCCCGATGGCATACACGTGACGGTGCCGCCCGGTACGCCGCTTGCCGAGGTGAAACGCGCCATCGAGCAGTTGCGTCCCCGCCTGCTGGCGGCCCGGCAGAAACTGGCGCGTCCGCTGATCGACCTGAATTTCCGAATTGATGCCGATTACTTCCGGCTGACGTTGGTGCCCGGTAGGCAGGAACGTTTCCTGTCCCGTTCTGGCGTGGGCGAGATGCAGATTGTCTGTCCGCCGGATGCCGACTTTGCCGACGAGGCGTTGCAGGCATGGCTGCGCAAGGTGATAGACGAAGCGTTGCGACGGAATGCGAAAGTGGTGCTTCCGCCTCGTTTGCAGCAGCTTGCCGCACGGAACGGGCTGACGTACAGCAGTGTGAAGATCAATTCGAGTTGCGGACGGTGGGGGAGTTGTTCGGCGCGGGGCAGCATCCACCTTTCCTTTTATCTGTTGCTCCTGCCGCGCCATCTGGTAGACTATGTGCTGCTGCACGAACTGGCTCATACGCGCGAGATGAACCACGGCCCCCGTTTCTGGGCCTTGCTGGACAGGATGACTGACGGACGGGCGCTGGCCTTGCGTCAGGAACTGCGGCAATTCCGCACGGGGCTTTGCGGCCTTGGCCAGTAGGGCGGGCGGTTTACTCCTGTGACAGCAGTTTCACTTCTTCTCCTTCTTTTTCGAAGTGGTAGTCGCCGCCTTTTTCACTCAGTTCGAACAGGGAGAGTTTGTCGGTAGCATTGTCTACAATCATCAGGGCACTTTGCTCGCTGAAGCGCTTGACGGACAGGCTGAACGGCTCGGTGTCGATGGTGCGGCGTTCGAGCAGGCTGTCGTTTATCAGGATGGAGACGGAGTCGCCGGCAAATCCGCGTACCAGGGTGATGTTGTAGGTTTCGGCAAAGTAGCGTTCGCCTTCTTTCTCGCGTTGCAGGCGCATGCTCATGTAGACGAATATCACGACTACCAGGATGACGGCGAAGGCCAGAATGCCGTTGCCTATCATGAATTGCTTGTTGGTGTTCAGACGGTGTGTCATGGTTTGGATGTGTTTAGAGATAATTCTTCGCAAAGATAATTCATTTTTCGGTTTCCCCGTCGTTCCGGTCACGAAAAACATGTGGCTGGCTTGTAGCTGAATGGCGAAGGAGGCGGATGCGGAAAGTATATCGGAAGGCATTGTTTTTACCAGAAAAAGCACTCTGTTTTTCAGGTAGTTGTAGGACACTTGTGTGGCTCGCGAGCGACACTTGCACGGCTCGCGAGCCACACAAGTGTTTCTCATGAGCCACACAAGCGTTGCTCGCGGGCAATGTTTGTGTGCTATGCAGTGCGCAGCAGTTTACTTGGCAGGCGGCAGCATCCAGTCGGCACGCTTGGCGAAGTCTGCCTGAAACTGCGCGCGCCATTGGTAGACGGCCTTTCCGCCTTCGGGTGAGTCGAACCAGTGCTTCTTGTCCGCGTCGGGACGGATGAACCGGCCTCCCCAGCTGGGCTGGTCGGGCTTTTCGGCATCGCTGATGCCTAGGGCGGCGCTTACGAGGTAGAGGTACGAGGGCGAGTCGCCTTCCCACACACCGGGCGTGTCGGGATAGAAGCCGCTTTCGGGGTAGGCCATACCCAGCAGTCCGTGGCCGCGGCGGATGTGCTGGTTCACCCACTTCAGGTCGGCCACCGACGGGTCGGAGCCTACGGCGTTCCAGAACATGCCCATGTAGTTCTGGCGCGACATGATGGTGAACAGGCGGGGGAATGTGTCGAGCAGCCATTGTCCCGAGCCGTCTTGCAGGGCTATCATGTAGACGCGTACTTTGGCCATCAGGCGTTCGGCTTCGGCACGGGGACGGGTCTGCTGTATTTTCCACAGGGCCTGGGCCAGGTCGGCTGTTCCTCCCCAGACGCAGAACCACACGGGGCGTGCGTCGGGTTCTTCCAGCAGGCGGATAATCTGTTCGGATGCCTCGCTGTCGCAATCTTTTCCTACGATTTCATCAGCCTTTTTACCCCACGTGCCCGAGCGTCCCTGCCACGTCACCCGGCGCAGGGCGTCGGCTGTCGGGTAGCGGTTGTCGTGCCGTTGCAGGTTGGGCTGTACGGCTTCGTACAGGTAGAGCATATCCAGCAGATTCTGTTTGTTGGCCACGTTGGCAAAGGTGCCCGAAGTGGCGATGAGGCCCTCTACATCGAATTCGTTGGTGTAGAGTAGGAAGCGGACCATCGACTGTACGTCGTCCGAGTCGCTCCGGCGGTCGGGGGCGCCGAATCCCATTCCGCCGGGCACTACGTCCACCGGAGGGAAGTCGGACATGATGACTACACGCAGGCGCGGTGCTGCCTGCAACAGGCTGCCCGCAACGAGCAGCAGAAGAAAGGCGAGGGATAGTTTTTTTCTCATGAGTTATAGGGTGTTGTTAGGGGTTGACGGTTATGATTACTCTGCGGTAGCCCTTCAGTGCGGGCTGTCCGTCGTCGGTCACTTCGCAGATGACGTGAAGGGCCTTTCCGGCTGCGTCGGCAGGCACGGTGAGGGTGGCACGGGCCGCGTCGGCATGCTCTATCTCCGGCGTACCGGCATAGGTTCCGGCTTCGGGCAGTATCCACCAGTGGTAGCTGAGGCGGTCGCCGTCGGGGTCGGACGATTTCGAGGCATCCAGTTGGATGGTTTCTCCGGCACGGGCTTTAAGGCTGACGGCATCCAGCCCTTTCTGTCGGTTGACTATCACGACGGGGTTGCGGTTGCCTTTCCCTTGGGCAACCCAGTCCATGCGGGCGGCGAAGTTGGCAAAGATAGCGGGGTAGAAGTAATTTTCGTACTTCTGCGATATTTTCTTCACTTCGGGCTGGTGGTTGGTGTAGCAGCTGGTTTCGCCGTCGGGACTCAGTCCCCACTCGAAGTAGCCGCCCCAGCCCGCTTCGTTGAAGACGGCGGGGTTGTTCAGTCCGTTGGGCATTAGGTGCAGGTAGGAGGGTGTGTCACCTTCTACACCGTATTTGTTCTTGGGGTAGATGCGGCCCAGGTGTCCGTGGCCCTGTATATGGGTGGCGTATTCGCCCCAGCGGCTGCTGCCCAGTCCGCATTGCGAGAGCCAGGCGCTTTCGTCCCAGATGAAACGCAGCGATTTGCCGCACGTCTGGCGCATCCAGTAGTGCGAGCTGTACTTGTGGTTGTCGCGGTCGCCCCAGGACACGTCCTGGTCGGTGATGGTGTAGACGTAGAGTTTGTCCAGGAAGGCTTTCAGTTGCTCTTCCGTCCGTTCGCGTTGCACTTTCCAGATGGCTTGTGCCAGGGTGTTGGCTCCACCCCAGGCGGCAATCCACAGCGGGCGGTCGTCGTCCTCGTCGGCCAGCTGAATCAGGAAGTCGCTGCCGCGCGAGTTGTTCTTTTCTCCCAGTTTGTCTTTGCCCAGTTCCAGGCTGCCCGCCATCACCCTGCTGCGCAGATAGTCGGCGCTGGGCCAATAGCCAAGCTGCTGTTGGCGGTTCTCTTTTTTCAGGGGCAGGAATCCGCTCTGTGCCGAGCGTTTCATCAGGTTGGGCAAGTCTTTCTGGTAAGCGTCGATAACGGTGTTGATGCTGTCCATCCAGCTGGTGGGGTAGGGGCCGCCGCTGCTGTTCCATCCGCTGGTGGCGATGATGGCTTCAATTTCATACAAGTCGGCATGTACCAGCAGACGGATGAGCGACTCCATGTCGTCGGGCTCCACATTGGCGGGAGCGATGTCGGTCAGTACTACCAGACGTGGTTTCAGCTGTTTGTTTTGTGCTTTCGCCGGATTTGTGCAGAGGCAACTTCCTGCAAGCAGAATAAGCAGTGTTCTGAGTAAAGTTTTCATGATACGTGATGTGTTTTAGTTAACTTCGCAAAGTTACGTTGGAAATTTCATTTAAATTGCCTCTTTTGAGGAAGAAATTGAGCGAATTCCGAGATTTGGGCAGGTTAAATAGGGAGAAAAGCCATATATTACGTTTGGAAAGAACCTACCGGATATGAAATAAAAATTTGAAATGCGCATGATTGAGTGCAGGAGAAACCCCTATGCGCCGCACAGCTTGTTTCTGTTGCGTAATTTTTTCGTTCTAATATTTTGCAGGCGAGCAGATTATTTATATCTTTGCACCGGAAACGGATGAAAGGTGGAGGGGCAATCAAGCTCCTCTTTTTTGTTCTTATTAGTTAATCTATGATAGAAAAGAAAACTGTTTGTCAGATTGTTGATGAGTGGCTGGAAGGAAAAGACTACTTCCTGGTCGATGTGACCATCAGCCCGGATGATAAAATCGTGGTAGAAATAGACCACAAAGACGGTGTTTGGATTGAAGACTGTGTGGAACTGAGCCGCTACATTGAGTCCAAGCTGAATCGAGAAGAAGAAGACTACGAGCTGGAAGTAGGCTCGGCAGGTATCGGGCAACCTTTCAAGGTGCTGCAACAATACCTCTGCCACATCGGCAGCGAAGTCGAAGTGCTTACCTGCGACGGGCGTAAACTGCACGGAGTGCTGAAGGATGCCGACGAACAACGCTTCATCGTGACTGTACAGAAGAAGGTGAAAGAAGAAGGTGCCAAACGTCCTAAGATGGTAGACGAAGACCTGACCTTTGCATACGAAGAAATAAAATATACTAAATACTTAATCAGTTTTAAATAAGACTTATGGCCAAGAAAGAAGAAACTGTCAGCTTGATAGACACATTTTCGGAATTTAAGGAACTGAAGAATATAGACCGTACCACGATGGTGAGCGTGCTGGAAGAGTCGTTCCGCAGCGTCATTGCAAAGATGTTTGGTACCGACGAGAATTACGACGTAATCGTGAATCCCGACAAGGGTGACTTCGAAATATGGCGTAACCGTGAAGTGGTGGCCGACGAAGACCTGGAGAACCCCAACCTGCAAATCTCGCTGAGCGAGGCACAGAAGATAGATGCTTCGTACGAGGTGGGCGAGGAAGTGACCGACGAAGTGAACTTTGCCAAGTTCGGACGCCGTGCCATCCTGAATCTGCGCCAGACACTGGCTTCCAAGATACTGGAACTTGAAAAGGACAGCCTTTACAACAAGTATATCGACAAGGTAGGCACCATTGTCAATGCAGAAGTATATCAGATCTGGAAGAAAGAAATCCTGCTGCTCGACGACGAAGGAAACGAACTGCTGTTACCCAAGACCGAGCAGATTCCGAGCGACTTCTACCGTAAAGGTGAGACGGCCCGTGCCGTGGTAGCCCGTGTGGACAACAAGAACAACAATCCGAAAATCATTCTGAGCCGTACGTCGCCCGTCTTCCTGCAACGTTTGCTCGAAATGGAAGTGCCCGAGATCAACGACGGTCTGATCACCGTCAAGAAGATTGCACGCATTCCCGGCGAACGTGCCAAGATTGCCGTAGAAAGCTACGACGATCGCATCGACCCCGTAGGAGCCTGCGTCGGTGTGAAGGGAAGCCGTATTCACGGTATCGTACGCGAGCTGCGTAACGAGAACATTGATGTGATCAATTATACATCCAACATACAACTCTTTATCCAACGTGCCCTCAGCCCTGCACACATTTCGTCCATACGTCTGAACGAAGAAGAACGCAAGGCCGAAGTCTTCCTGAAACCCGAAGAAGTGTCATTGGCCATCGGTAAGGGAGGTTTGAACATCAAGTTGGCCAGCATGTTGACAGAATACACCATCGACGTCTTCCGTGAACTGGATGACAGTGCCGTTGAGGACGAAGATATCTATCTCGACGAGTTCCGCGACGAAATAGACGGATGGGTGATAGACGCCATCAAGTCTATCGGTATAGATACTGCCAAGGCAGTGCTCAACGCGCCCCGTGAAATGCTGATCGAAAAGACCGATTTGGAAGAAGAAACGGTGGACGATGTATTACGTATTTTGAAACAGGAGTTTGAAGACGACAACAATGAGTAAGTCCGGGCGAACAGCATGACTTACCCCACTTCTTTCTCCACTATTATTCATTAAAATTAAAGTATGACGATTAGGTTAAATAAAGTAACAAGAGATTTGAATGTAGGAATTACGACGGCTGTCGAATTCCTGCAAAAGAAAGGGTTTACCGTGGAGGCAAATCCTAACACGAAGATTACGGATGAACAGTTCGAAATGCTCAAGAAAGAGTTCAGTACAGACAAGGATCTCAAGATGAAGTCTGAACGTTTCAGCCAGGTGCGTCAGAACAAGGAGCGTAATAAGGCTTCTGTATCGATCGACGGATACGAAACGGAAACTCAGGAGAAAACGAAGTCAGAAGAAATCAGAACTGTGATTCCGGAAGATATACGCCCGAAGTTCAAGCCAGTAGGTAAGATCGACCTTGACAAGCTGAACCGTCGTCCGGTAGTGGAGAAAGAGGAAGAAGTACATAATACGCAAATGGAGAAGAGTACCGAGGAAAAAAACGTGGAAACAATAGAGAAAGTAGAAGAAGTGGCCACCAATGTACAGGCTGAACAGGAGACAACTGTAACGGCTGATGAATCCGATAAACAAGTAGAAGAGTCACAGCCCGAGCCGCAGGCACAGGTTGTTTCTTCGCAGCCCGAGCAGACCTTGGTACAGGATGCCGCAGCTGCCGACAGTCAGGAAGACGTAGTGTCTGCCAGTCAGCAAGCCGAACCAGCAGAAGAACCTCTTCAGGAAAATGCGTCTGCATCGGACGAGGCAGATGGAGCAGAACCTGAAGCTGAGCATACGGAAGAAACGAAGAAATCGGGCGAGGAGGAAATCTTCAAGATTCGCCAGCCGGAGTTCGTTTCGAAAATCAATGTCATAGGCCAAATCGACCTGGCTGCTTTGAACCAGTCTACACGCCCCAAGAAGAAATCGAAGGAAGAAAAGAAACGCGAGCGTGAAGAGAAGGAAAAGCAGCGCATGGATCAGCGCAAGCAGATGAAAGAAGCCATCATTAAGGAAATCCGTCGGGAAGACAGCAAGATGAAGGACATCAACGATGGAGACTTGGGCGGCAAGAAGAAACGCGTGCGCATCAATAAGGAAAAAGTAGATATCAATAATGCTTCCAACTTCCAGCGTGGAGGAAACGACCGTCAGAAAGGTGGTAACCCGATGGCGGGAGTGCCCGGACAGCCAGGTAGCGGAAAGAAGAATAAGGATCGCTTCAAGAAGCCTGTAGTAAAACAGGAGGTAAGCGAAGAAGATGTTGCTAAGCAAGTAAAAGAAACGTTGGCACGTCTTACAGCCAAGGGTAAGAGTAAGGGAGCCAAGTATCGTAAAGAGAAACGTGAACAGGCGGCCGACCGTATGCACGAACTCGAAAATCAGGAAATGGCCGATAGCAAAGTACTGAAGCTGACGGAGTTCGTAACAGCTAACGAATTGGCAAGCATGATGGACGTACCTGTGACACAGGTAATCGGAACTTGCATGAGCATCGGTATTATGGTATCTATCAATCAGCGTCTCGATGCCGAGACTATCAACCTGGTAGCCGAGGAGTTTGGCTTTAAGACCGAGTATGTCAGTGCCGAAGTGGCTCAGGCCATTGTCGAAGAAGCTGATGCAGAAGAAGACTTGCAGCCTCGTGCCCCGATTGTTACTGTGATGGGTCACGTAGACCATGGTAAGACATCGTTGCTCGACTATATCCGTAAGGCTAACGTTATTGCCGGTGAGGCGGGTGGTATCACGCAGCACATCGGTGCATACAATGTGAAGCTGGAAGACGGACGCCGGATTACATTCCTCGATACACCAGGTCACGAAGCCTTTACTGCCATGCGTGCCCGTGGTGCCAAGGTAACAGACGTTGTTATCATCATCGTGGCAGCCGACGACAATGTGATGCCGCAGACCAAAGAAGCTATCAATCATGCCATGGCTGCCGGTGTGCCCATTGTTTTTGCCATCAACAAGATTGATAAACCGACTGCCAACCCCGATAAGATTAAGGAAGAATTGGCAAGTATGAACTTTCTCGTTGAAGAATGGGGTGGTAAATATCAGTCACAGGATATATCGGCAAAGAAGGGTATTGGTGTTCCCGAATTGCTTGAAAAAGTATTGCTTGAAGCCGAAATGCTTGATCTGAAGGCTAATCCTAATCGGAAGGCAACAGGTTCTATCATTGAGTCTTCACTTGATAAAGGTCGCGGTTATGTGGCAACAGTGCTCGTTTCGAACGGTACCTTGAAAGTGGGTGATATCGTGTTGGCCGGAACCAACTATGGTAAGGTGAAAGCCATGTTCAACGAACGTAACCAGCGTATGAAAGAAGCCGGTCCGGCTGAACCCGCTCTGATCCTGGGCCTGAACGGTGCGCCGGCTGCAGGTGATACGTTCCACGTAATTGAAACCGAACAGGAAGCACGCGAAATTGCCAACAAACGTGAACAGTTGCAGCGCGAACAGGGATTGCGTACACAGAAGATGCTGACACTGGACGAAGTAGGACGTCGTTTGGCTTTGGGCGACTTCCACGAACTGAACATTATTGTGAAGGGCGACGTGGACGGATCTGTCGAAGCTTTGAGCGACTCTCTTATCAAGCTGTCTACCGAGCAGATTCAGGTTAACGTTATTCACAAGGGTGTGGGACAGATTTCCGAATCCGATGTTTCGCTGGCCGCCGCTTCCGATGCTATTATTGTCGGCTTCCAGGTACGTCCGTCTAACTCGGCAGCCAAGTTGGCCGAGCAGGAAGGTGTAGATATCCGCAAGTATTCTGTGATCTACGACGCTATTGAGGAAGTGAAGTCTGCTATGGAAGGTATGCTTGCTCCGACTGTGAAGGAACAGGTAACTGCAACCATCGAAGTACGCGAAGTATTCAACATCAGCAAGGTTGGTATGGTAGCTGGTGCCATGGTGAAGACCGGAAAGGTGAAACGAACCGACAAGGCACGCCTTATTCGCGATGGTATTGTAATCTTTAGCGGAAACATCAATGCACTGAAACGCTTCAAGGACGATGTGAAGGAAGTAGGTACTAACTTCGAGTGTGGTATCAGCTTGACCAACTGCAACGACATCAAGGTGGGCGATATCATCGAAACCTATGAAGAAGTAGAAGTAAAGCAGACATTGTAATTTGAATAGTTGATTCTTCAGCCGCAGCTAACGCGGATGACATAGATTTTGTGCTGCACGAATGATTCGTGTTGTCATACCGCAAGGGAAAGTGAAATCTGCGTTGTCGGTGTTGCCTGCGGCTGAAGTTTATATAATAAATAAGGTAATGCCGAAACAGAAGAATACTTTTGGCCATAGCCTTGCAAATAGAGAGAAGCATGACAACGATTGATATCATCATACTTGTTATTGTAGGTATCGGGGCAGTGCTGGGATTTATCAAAGGTTTTATAAAACAGCTGGCATCTCTGCTTGGACTGATTGTGGGACTATTGGCTGCTAAAGCCCTGTATGCTTCGGTGGCCGAAAAGCTATGTCCTGCCCTGACCGATTCCATGACGTTTGCACAAATACTGGCTTTTGTCCTGATCTGGATTGCGGTACCTTTGGCTTTTACGCTGATAGCCGCTTTGCTGACTAAAGCCATGGAGGCTGTTTCCTTGGGTTGGGTGAACCGTTGGCTGGGCTCGGGGCTTGGCGCATTGAAGTATCTTCTGCTGGTCAGTCTGCTGATTGGTGTACTCGAATTCATCGATTCCGATAATTCACTGATTGATAAAACAAAAAAGAAAGAATCGGTGTTATATTATCCCATGGAATCGTTTGCCGGCATCTTCTTTCCTGTGGCAAAAACAGTTGCAGAAGAATTTGTAAACGGTGATTTGGACAAACTTTCGGTTGACTTATAGTATAGTGATTCATAAATAATTCATTGATTTTATATTGTGATGCAAGAAGAACCCAATAAATATGTCAAGGAACTCACGCAGGAGAAGTACAAATATGGCTTCACCACCGACGTGCATACCGATGTCATCGAGAAGGGCTTGAACGAAGACGTTATCCGTCTTATCTCCCAAAAGAAGGGTGAGCCCGACTGGATGCTGGAGTTCCGCCTGAAGGCTTACCGCCACTGGCTGACACTGGAGATGCCCACATGGGCTCACCTCCGCATTCCCGAGATTGACTATCAGTCCATCTCTTACTATGCCGACCCGACTAAGAAGAAGGAAGGCCCCAAGAGTATGGACGAAGTGGATCCTGAACTGATCAAAACCTTCAATAAACTGGGTATTCCCTTGGAGGAGCAGATGGCACTGAGTGGCATGGCCGTGGATGCCGTGATGGACTCCGTCTCTGTAAAGACTACTTTCAAGGAAACACTGATGGAGAAAGGCATCATCTTTTGCTCGATGAGTGAAGCCATCCGCGAACATCCTGATCTGGTGCAGAAGTACTTGGGCTCGGTTGTTCCTTACCGCGACAATTTCTTTGCTGCGCTTAACTCCGCTGTTTTCTCCGACGGATCGTTTGTTTACATCCCCAAAGGTGTGCGTTGCCCCATGGAGCTGTCCACCTACTTCCGCATCAATGCGCAAGGTACAGGGCAGTTTGAACGTACACTGATTGTGGCCGATGACGATGCTTACGTTTCCTATCTGGAAGGTTGTACGGCTCCGATGCGTGACGAGAACCAGCTTCATGCCGCCATCGTGGAGATTGTGGTACACGACCGTGCCGAGGTGAAGTACAGCACTGTGCAGAACTGGTATCCCGGCGATGCCGAAGGCAAGGGTGGTGTTTATAACTTTGTCACCAAACGCGGCATCTGTAAGGGTGTGAACAGTAAACTGTCGTGGACGCAGGTCGAGACGGGTAGTGCTATAACCTGGAAGTATCCTTCGTGCATCCTGGCAGGCGACAATTCCGTGGCCGAGTTCTACAGCGTAGCCGTGACCAATAACTACCAGCAGGCCGATACAGGTACGAAGATGATACACATCGGTAAGAATACCCGTTCGACTATTGTCAGCAAGGGTATTTCGGCCGGACGGAGCGAGAATTCATACCGTGGTTTGGTTCGTGTCAGCCCCAAGGCTGACAATGCCCGTAACTACAGCCAGTGCGACTCGTTGCTGCTGGGCGACAAGTGCGGTGCACATACTTTCCCCTACATGGACATTCACAACGAAACAGCGGTAGTAGAACACGAAGCTACCACCAGCAAAATCAGTGAAGACCAGATATTCTATTGCAACCAGCGCGGCATTTCGAGCGAAGACGCCGTGGGGCTTATCGTCAATGGTTATGCCAAGGAAGTGCTCAACAAGTTGCCTATGGAGTTTGCCGTCGAGGCTCAGAAACTGCTGAGCATCTCGCTGGAAGGCAGTGTGGGATAAATGATGAACGAACAATGCAGAATTAAGAATCAAATTGAATGAGGAAGTCGGGATGAGGAAAAAGTAATTCTTCGTTCTTCATTCTTCATTCTTAATTACATAAGTTATGTTAGAGATAAAAGACCTTCATGCCAGCATCAATGGCAAAGAGATATTGAAAGGCATCAACCTTACCATCCGCGACGGTGAGGTACACGCCCTTATGGGGCAGAACGGTGCCGGAAAGAGTACGCTGAGCAACGTTCTTGTAGGCCATCCTGCTTACGAAGTGACACGTGGCTCCATTACTTTCAACGGAAAGGACCTGCTGGCCCTTTCGCCCGAAGACCGTGCCCACGAGGGTATCTTCCTTTCCTTCCAGACGCCGGTCGAGATTCCCGGTGTATCGATGGTGAACTTTATGCGTACTGCCGTCAACGAGCAGCGCAAGTACCGCCATCTGCCTGCCCTTTCGGCAAGCGAGTTCCTGAAACTGATGCGCGAGAAGCGTGCCATCGTCGAACTGGACAGCAAGTTGGCCAACCGTTCGGTGAACGAGGGTTTCAGCGGCGGTGAAAAGAAGCGCAACGAAATCTTCCAGATGGCCATGTTGGAGCCGACCTTTGCCATCCTCGACGAGACAGATTCTGGCCTTGATGTGGATGCGTTGCGTATTGTGGCCGAGGGCTTCAACAAGCTGCGCACGCCGCAGACCTCGGCCATGATCATCACGCACTACCAGCGTCTGTTGGACTATCTGAAGCCTGATGTGGTACACGTCCTTCTGAACGGCCGCATCGTGAAGACCGGTGGCCCCGAACTGGCAACAGAAATCGAGAACCGCGGCTTCGACTGGATAAAGAAAGAGCAGTTAAATGAAGAATGAAGAATGAAGAATGAAGAATTGCTGTTTTTCGCTTATGGATTGGAGGTAAATTCTTCATTCTTCATTCTTCATTCATAATTCTTCATTGAGATTATGAGACCCGAACAACAATACATAGACCTGTTCTCGCAGTGCGAGGCCATGATATGCCAGCACAGTTGCGAGGTGATGAATGCCCCCCGTGCAGCGGCGTTTGCCGATTTCGAGCGTCTGGGCTTCCCCACCCGCAAGGACGAGAAATACAAGTACACCGATGTCAGCAAACTGTTCGAACCCGACTACGGGCTCAACCTGAAGCAGCTCGACATACCAGTCAATCCGTACGACGTGTTCAAGTGCGACGTGCCCAACATGAGCACTTCGCTCTATTTTGTTGTGAACGATACTTTTTATAGCAAGTCATTGCCCAAGTCGCATTTGCCCGAAGGCGTGCTTTTCGGCAGCTTACGTCAGCTGGCAGCGGAGCATCCCGAACTGGTGAAGAAATACTACGGCAAGCTGGCCGATACCTCCAAGGACGGAGTGACTGCCCTCAACACGGCTTTGACGCAAGACGGTGTGCTGCTTTATGTGCCTAAGAACGTAGTGGTAGAACGCCCCATTCAGTTGGTCAATATCCTGCGCAGCGACGTCAATCTGATGGTGAACCGTCGTGTGCTGATTGTGTTGGAAGACGGTGCGCAGGCTCGTCTACTGGTATGCGATCATGCAATGGATGCAGTTAACTTCCTGGCTACACAAGTGGTGGAAGTCTTTGTGGGACAGAATGCCGTACTCGACCTCTACGAGCTGGAGGAAACACATACCAGCACCGTGCGTGTCAGCAGCATGTACGTCCGTCAGGACAGCGGAAGTAATGTCTTGCTGAACGGCATGACGCTGACAGGCGGTACCACACGCAATACTGTCAACGTGACTTTGGCTGGCGAGAATGCCGAGATCAACCTCTGCGGCATGGCCATTGCTGACAAGAACCAGCATGTCGATACTCACACCGTCATCGACCATGCCGTGCCCCGCTGTACGTCGAACGAGCTTTTCAAGTATGTGCTCGACGATCAGGCTACGGGTGCTTTTGCCGGACTGGTATTGGTTCGTCCCGGTGCGCAACATACCAGTTCGCAGCAGACCAACCGTAACCTTTGCGCCACTCGCGAGGCCCGTATGTACACGCAGCCGCAACTGGAAATCTATGCCGACGACGTGAAGTGTAGTCACGGTGCGACAGTCGGTCAGCTGGACGACGCAGCCTTGTTCTATATGCGTCAGCGTGGTATTCCGATGCACGAAGCCCGTCTGTTGCTGATGTTTGCTTTCGTCAACGAAGTGATAGACACCATCCGCCTCGACGCCTTGCGCGACCGCCTGCACCTGTTGGTTGAGAAGCGCTTCCGCGGCGAGCTGAACAAGTGTCAGGGGTGTGCCATCTGCAAGTAGGGAGCCTCACCCTCAGCCCCTCTCTCCAGGAGAGGGGAGGAGTGACCGAATGCGAAAGTATAGGAAGAGGCTGAAAGTTACATTCTTTTTGAAGAAAAAGGATGGAGCAAATAAACGAATAATAGATGAAAGATATGTCTGAACAGAATAACTCACAAATGTTTTCTTCCCCCCTCTCCTTGGGAGAGGGGATGGGGGTGAGGCAAGACTTCCCCATCCTTAGCCGCACCGTCTATGGCAAACCGTTGGTCTATCTGGACAACGGCGCCACAACCCAGAAGCCGCGCTGCGTAGTCGATGCCATCACCGACGAGTATTACAGCGTCAATGCCAACGTGCACCGCGGGGTACATTTCCTGTCGCAGCAGGCTACTGAACTTCATGAAGCCAGCCGCGAGACGGTGCGCCGTTTCATCAACGCCCGCAGCACCAACGAGATAGTCTTCACCCGCGGCACTACCGAAAGCATCAACCTGCTGGCTTCCAGCTTTGGCGAAGCTTTCCTGAAGGAGGGCGACGAGGTGATTGTTTCCACCATGGAGCATCACAGCAACATCGTCCCCTGGCAACTGCTACAGATGCGTAAGGGCATTGTCCTCCGCGTGATTCCCATGAACGACCGTGGCGAACTGCTGCTGGACGAATACGAACGGCTCTTCACTCCACGTACCCGGATTGTCTGTGTGGCTCACGTCAGCAATGTATTAGGCACGGTGAACCCTGTGCGCGAAATGATAGCCACGGCTCATGCCCACGGCGTCCCCGTGCTGGTGGACGGTGCGCAGAGCATCCCCCACATGCCGGTGGACGTGCAGGCACTCGATGCCGATTTCTACGTTTTTTCCGGACACAAAGTCTATGGACCTACAGGCGTTGGCGTGCTTTATGGAAAGGAAGACTGGCTCGACAAGCTGCCTCCCTATCAGGGTGGTGGCGAGATGATTCAGCACGTTTCGTTCGAGCGCACCACGTTCAACGAACTGCCTTTTAAGTTCGAGGCCGGTACGCCCGACTACATCGGCACTACAGGCTTGGCTAAGGCACTGGACTACGTTTCTGCCCTCGGTATGGACCGCATTGCAGCCTACGAGCACGAACTGACCGAGTATGCCACCCGTCGCCTGAAGGAAATACCCGGCATGCGTATCTTCGGCGAAGCTCCCGAAAAGGGCAGTGTTATCTCCTTCCTTGTGGGTAACATCCATCACTTCGATATGGGTACGCTGCTCGACCGCCTTGGCATTGCCGTGCGCACGGGACATCATTGCGCCCAGCCGCTGATGCAACGGCTTGGCATCGAGGGCACTGTCCGTGCTTCCTTCGCCTTGTATAATACGAAGGAAGAAATTGATGCGCTGGTAGCCGGTGTGGAGCGCGTGAGCAGGATGTTCTGATATTTAAAGCCGTCAATCGGAACCATAAAGCCGCAGAGGACACGGATTGCAATTTAAATCCGTATTCTCTGCGGTTTATATTATCTGTCCGACCCTTTTCTTTGATTTTTCCATCTTTTTCTCTCCCTCCTGCAACTTTTCCTCCATCGGTTGCGTTTAATAAGAGCAAATAACTTTTAAATGACGAGACAGATATGTTACTTACAACCACTTCTATGATTGACGGCGGGAGAATTACCCGCTACTACGGCATCGTGTCGGGCGAGACCATTATCGGTGCCAATGTGTTCCGTGACTTTTTTGCCGGTATCCGCGACATTGTGGGCGGACGCAGCAGCTCTTATGAAGAAGTGCTGCGCGAAGCCAAGGAAACTGCCTTGCGCGAGATGGAAGAGCAGGCTCGTGCCTTGGGGGCCAATGCCGTGATAGGCGTCGACTTGGACTACGAGACTGTGGGCGGCAGCGGCTCCATGCTGATGGTGACGGCAGCCGGTACGGCAGTGACCGTAGAGTGACGCAAATACCCCCTGTGAACCACACTTGTGCGGCTCGTGTGGGACACTTGCACGGCTCGCGAGCCACACTTGCACGGCTCACGAGCAACACAAGTGTCTCTCACGAGCCGTACTTGTATGCCTCCCAGACTGGTTTGGAGTGCTTCTGCGAGGGGGGAAGATTCACCGCTTCCGGTACACGCTTTTAGAAGGTGGAACCCTGTTCTGCCTTCCGTTTCTGCCAGCGGTCGCGTGCCAGCTTCTGCATGTCGGTCACGGCGTCGCGCTCGTCCACAATCTCGAAACCGAGGGCTGTTTCGATGATGTCTTCCATGGTGACGATACCCCGCAGACAGCCATATTCGTCGATGATGATGGAGATGTGCTCTTTCTTCTCAAGCATTTTTTCCCAGATTTTCGAGACCGAAGTGCTTTTGGGGAAGGTCAGGATGGGGCGTACAATGTCGGACAGCTTCATGTCGAACTTGTCTTCGGCCAGGCGCTCCAATACGACTTGCCGCAGCACGTAGCCCGTGATGTTGTCTTCGTTGTTGTGGAAGACGGGGATGCGCGAATAGTTGCAGAACTGCTTGCTGCGGTAGAAGTCCTTCAGTGTGGTGTCCTCGGGTGCAGCGGCCACTACTACACGAGGCGTCATCACGTCGCGGGCCGTTACGTTGTCCAGCTTGATCAGGTTCTGTATCATTCGGTTTTCGTCCTTCTGGAACACGCCTTCCTCGGCACCGATAGACACCATGGCCGACACCTCTTCGCGGCTCACCGAAGCCTCGTGCTTCGACGGTGCCACCAGACGGGTGATCAGTTCGGACAGCCACACCAACGGATAGGAGATCAGAATCATACCCCAGATGATACGGGCCGAAGGCACAGCCAGCGAACGCCAATAGTTGGCACCCACACTCTTCGGGATAATCTCGGAGAGGACAAGGATGAGGATGGTCAGCACGGCAGAGATGATGCCGAAATAAGCTTCGCCGAATACTTTCACGGCTTCGGCTCCGACACCCGCCGCACCTACGGTGTGGGCGATGGTGTTCAGTGACAGAATAGCGGCGATGGGTTTGTCAATGTCCTGCTTCAGCCGCTTGAGCAGGGTGGCCGACTTGGCGCCGGACTGTTCCTTCATGGTGATGAAGGACATGGGGGTAGACAACAGCACTGCCTCCATGACGGAGCAGAGAAAAGATACGGAAAGGGCAAGAATAAGGTATAAAAGTACAAGTCCCATAAAATGAGTATTAAGTGAAACATGCGGACGCGAGCCTTTGGGATAGGATAAAGGCCCGTCCGGTTGATAAAATAAAAGCTGTAGGATGGAACTTGTGTCTAAAGCCGATAGATGCACAGCGTGGAACGGCGGCGGATATAGTCGGCCGAGGGTGTGCACAAGGTTTTCCGGCCGGAACAGGCCGACAGGGATGAAACGTGGCGCTGGATGACTGACGGGCCGGAAACCGACGTCGTCTGGTGGCGCAGCCTTGTTGCCGAAGGGGCATAGGGAGTGGTGTCTTCGTCGATGCAGGTCGAGCCTTGCTGGCGGAACTGCATTTCGCAGTTGTCGAACGAAGTCACGTCATCGGGCAGCGATTCATACTGTCCGAGGGGTTGCAGCATGGCGAAAAGCAGGATGATGATCCACGTTGCAACCTTGTATATGCGGTTATCTTTTTTCATTTGTGTGGAGCAAAGATAGGCAAATGCCTTTCTTGCCCGTAAGGAAACGGTGCCTTTTTGTTTTTTTAGCATTTGATTGGTTGCCATAGCGATGAGAATAGTGGTAAACAAATTTGCTTATTCCGTCTCAATTCCATATATTTAGCGCATTCTATTTTGTCAAACCTCAAAACATAAAGAATGCTATGGATCAACTTCTATTCTGGGTCGTACCGGTAGCTTCCGTGCTGGCCCTTGGCTTTGCCTGGTATTTCCATCGTCAGATGATGAAGGAGAGCGAAGGTACTCCTCAAATGATTAAGATTGCGGCGGCTGTGCGCAAGGGCGCCATGTCCTACCTGAAACAGCAGTACAAGATTGTGGGACTGGTGTTTCTGGCGCTGGTCATCCTGTTCTCCATCATGGCCTACGGCTTCGGTGTGCAGAACTCGTGGGTGCCGGTGGCCTTCCTGACGGGCGGCTTCTTCTCGGGCCTTTCGGGCTTCCTGGGCATGAAGACGGCCACGTATGCCTCGGCCCGCACGGCCAATGCCGCCCGCGGCTCGCTGAACGGCGGCCTGCGCATCGCCTTCCGCAGCGGTGCGGTGATGGGGCTGGTGGTGGTCGGCCTGGGTCTGCTGGACATCTCCTTCTGGTACCTGCTGCTGAACGCCGTGATTCCTGCCGACGCGCTGACGCCCACCCACAAACTCTGTGTCATCACCACTACGATGCTCACCTTCGGGATGGGTGCCTCGACGCAGGCCCTCTTTGCCCGTGTGGGCGGCGGCATCTACACGAAGGCGGCCGACGTGGGCGCCGACCTCGTGGGTAAGGTGGAGGCCGGCATCCCCGAGGATGACCCGCGAAACCCGGCTACCATTGCCGACAACGTGGGTGACAATGTGGGCGACGTGGCCGGCATGGGGGCTGACCTTTATGAGAGTTATTGCGGTTCTATTCTGGCTACGGCGGCGCTGGGTGCGGCAGCCTTTATACACAGCGGCGATACGCTGATGCAGTACAAGGCGGTCATTGCGCCCATGCTGATTGCGGCGGTGGGCATTGTGCTGTCCATCATCGGCATCTATGCGGTCCGCACCAAGGAGAATGCCGGCATGAAGGACCTGCTGGGCGCGTTGGGCTTCGGCACCAACCTCAGTTCGGTGCTTATCGTTGTGGTCACGTTCTTCATCCTGTGGCTGCTGAAGCTGGACAACTGGATGTGGATTTCCTGCTCGGTGGTGGTAGGCTTGCTGGCGGGCATCGTCATTGGCCGCTCTACCGAATACTATACTTCCCAATCCTATAAGCCCACGCGGCGGCTGAGCGAGAGCGGAAAGACGGGACCGGCCACGGTCATCATCTCGGGCATCGGGCTGGGCATGCTTTCTACGGCAGTGCCGGTTATCGCCGTGGTGGTGGGCATCATTGCCTCGTACCTGTTTGCTTCGGGTTTTGACTTCAACAATGTAGGCCTGGGACTGTATGGCATCGGCATTGCCGCTGTGGGTATGCTGTCTACGCTGGGCATAACGTTGGCTACCGATGCTTACGGACCCATTGCCGACAATGCGGGCGGCAATGCTGAAATGTCGGGGCTGGGTGCCGAGGTGCGCAAGCGTACCGATGCACTCGACTCGCTGGGCAACACGACGGCGGCCACGGGCAAGGGATTTGCCATCGGTTCGGCAGCCTTGACGGGACTGGCTCTGCTGGCGTCGTATGTGGAGGAAATACGCATCGGGCTGACTCGCCTGGGCACGACGGAAATCAATGTGGGCGGCACGACGGTGCCTTTGCAGGATGCTACATTCTTTGACTTCATGCACCACTATGACGTGACGCTGATGAATCCCAAGGTGCTTTCGGGCATGTTCATCGGCTCCATGATGGCCTTCCTGTTCTGCGGACTGACGATGAATGCCGTGGGACGCGCGGCGGCGCACATGGTAGATGAGGTGCGGCGGCAGTTCCGCGAAATCAAGGGCATCCTGACGGGTGAGACGGAGCCCGACTATGCACGCTGTGTCTCTATCTCGACCAAGGGGGCACAACGCGAGATGGTGGTGCCGTCACTCATTGCCATTGTGGCACCCATCCTGACGGGTATTGTGTTTGGTGTGCCGGGTGTGCTGGGATTGCTGATAGGAGGATTGAGCAGCGGTTTCGTGCTGGCTATCTTCATGGCAAACTCGGGAGGAGCCTGGGACAATGCCAAGAAATACGTGGAAGAAGGCAACTTTGGCGGCAAGGGCAGCGAGGTGCACAAGGCCACCGTGGTGGGCGACACCGTAGGTGACCCCTTCAAGGATACGTCAGGTCCGAGTCTGAACATACTTATCAAGCTGATGTCAATGGTGGCCATCGTAATGGCCGGGCTGACGGTGGCGTGGAGTGTGTTCTAAGTAGGAGTGGACAACGTAATTTTGTTTCAGTAGACAAGTTGGCGAGGTGAGGTAGTCTTCTGTGTATCACCTTGTGAGTTTGTTCTTTATGTTTATTAAGGAAGAAATGGTTTCAAGATTCTGGTTAAATTATTGTTTTGCCTTATTAGTTCTGGTTGGAATGTCGTTTGCCAGTAGGGCACAAGCGGATGTTACGGGGTTGAATATTGATTCGATATTGAATGTGTTGGATTACGAGATGAGCCAGTGTGATGCATATACGCAAAAGAAGGAAGAAAAACTGGTTTCATTGAAGAGCCTGTTGCATCAGTCGGCTGATGACCAACACACTTTTGCTTTATGTAACGAGCTGTTTGAAGAATACAAACATTATCAATACGATTCGGCTTACGTGTACGCTGTGCGTTCTTTGTGGATGGCAGAGAAGTTGCAGCAGCCGGAGTCGATAGCGTTGGCCAAGAGCAGCCTGATGTTTTGTTATACGGCAGTAGGGTTTTACAAAGAGGCCGACGAGATGAATAGAAGTTTTTCGGTGGAAGGCTTGAGTCCCCAAATGTTGGAGCATTATTATTCGCAATGCCTATATTTATATCAGAATATGCGTGATTTTTCGGTAGATAACGACAGCCTTTGGCAACATTACGAGTCTTTGCGTGAACAGGCTCGTGATCAAGTGCTGGCAAGTGTCGCTATGAACGCTGACGTATACCGGAGGACTTACACGAAAGACATGCTTTCGGTGGAGTTCCTTCCGCCGGCTTCTATGATTGAGAGGCGGAAACAGTTGCTGGGTAAGTATTCGTTGTCGCTACACGATCAGGCAGTGCAATGTTTCATGATAGGTGAAATGTGCGACAAGTTGGGGCGGAGAGCCGAAGCCACCTATTACATGGCGCTTTCTGCCATTAATGACATTCGCTCTAATACGCGTGAGACTTCCGCCGGCAAGACGCTTGCCTCTTATATGTACGAGGCAGGCGACATTGACCGTGCGACACGCTATGTGCATAGGGCACAGAGTGATGCCAACTTCTATAACACGCGTATTCGTAAAATGGAAATCAACTCCATATTGCCGCTGATAGAAAGCCGCCGTTACGAACAGATGAGCCGCCAGCGGAATTTCCTATTTGCCTTCGGCGCTTTTGTTTTGCTTACTTTGCTGTTGTTAGCCGTTTTGTATGTCATTTTGAAGAAAAAGAATCGTAGCTTGTGCGAGGCAAGGAATGAAGTCGAGCGGAAGGCCTGTGAACGTGATGCGGTCAATCGGCAGTTGTCTGTCATCAATATGCAGCTGCAAGAGGCTAATGAGATAAAAGACAGTTATATCGTTCAGTCGTTGTATGGTGATTCATCCTTTGTGAATGATGTAGAGGAGAAGTGTAAGCAGTTGAAACGTAAACTGAAAGCCAAACAGTATGATGATTTGCTGTCTATCATTAACGGAATCAATATCAGGCAGGAGCGTGAGCGTATGTCTTCATCGTTTGATGCCGCCTTCTTGAAACTGTTTCCTACTTTCTTGGAGGAATATAACAAACTCTTTCCAGAGGAATATCAGGCTTGTCTGACCGATAGTGGCATGTTGCCCACCGAAGTACGTATCTTTGCCTTAATGCGGTTGGGTATTGCCGACACGGCATTGGTGGCCAAATACCTGAATATTTCACAAAATACGATTTATGTCTACAAAGCTAAGGTAAAAGCTAAATCGCTCGTTTCAAAAGATGAATTTGACAATCATATTTTGCGTATTTGTAAACCTCGGGAATCTTAATTTTATGTTGATTTAATATTTTGTATTTAGCTGATTTATAGTGGCGCAATGTAAGAAGTAGTATTAAAATGACCTTAATTAGTTGCTCTTGGAAGACATCTTATCTACCTTTGCATGTAAACAAATGAACCACATTGTTTAACTTTAAAATGTAAAGCTATGAGAAGAAAATTCCGTAAACTGGGTTTTTTATTATGCTTGTTGTTTGTGCTTGGAGGACTGGCTCAAACTGCGTGGGCGCAGCAATTAAGCGTAAAGGGAGTAGTGACAGACGCAGCTACTCAAGAAACACTTCCTGGAGTAAACATCCAAGTTAAATCTACAACAAAAGGTTGCATTACTGATTTAGACGGGCAGTTTGTGCTCGAGGGAGTAGGCAAAAATGATGTGCTGATAGTGTCCTACATTGGTTACAAAACTGTTGAAGTGCCGGTGAATGGGCGTACAGAGTTGAAAATTGCCTTGGGTGAAGACACTGAGATGTTGGCCGAAGTGGTGGTTATTGGCTATGGTACGATGGATAAGAAAGAACTGACTTCAGCCATTTCGCACGTTTCTCAAAAAGATTTTCTTGCCGTGAGCAGTATTGACCCTACCATGATGATTCAAGGCAAAGTGCCCGGAGTGTCTATTACCAATACCGGTGCGGGCGACCCCAACAACCAAGCCAGTATTCAGATACGTGGCGTTTCGTCGCGTGCGGCAGGTTTGGGCCCGTTGATTGTAATTGACGGTGTGCCTGGAGGTAATCTTACAAATCTTAATCCAAATGACATTGCCAGTTTCGATATATTGAAAGACGGCGCGGCTTCGGCTATTTATGGAACACGGGGTTCCAACGGTGTTATCCTGATTACGACTAAGAAAGGTAGCAAGGACGGCAGCATACATACATCTTATACCGGCACATTCTCGTTCGATGTGATGAAGAAAGAACTGGATATGCTTACTGCACAAGAATACCGCGACTTGCGTTCTGATTCATCGGTAGGTTATGATTTAGGGGGTAACGATGATTGGCTGGATGCCGTAAGCCAGACAGGATTTAGCATGCAGCATACGCTGACTTTAAGTGGCGGAAACGACCGTACCTCCTATCGTGTAAGTGCAGATTATCGCGATGCACGCGGTATCGACCTTCGTTCAGGGCGTGAAGAATATGGTGCACGTGCTTCTTTAAACCATACAACGGCTGATGGCTTGTTTACGTTTACTGTTAACATCGCTCCACGTATCGCTTATCGTGACCAAGCAGCGTGGGATGTGTTCCGCAACGCTATTGAGGCCAATCCTACCACGCCAATTCGTGACCCTCAAGATCCTTCAAAATATTATAACTTCCAAGGGCAGACGGCAGGATACAATCCTGTGGAACTGATGGCTTTGGAAGAAGACAAAGGAGAAACCAAGTTGCTTGACTGGGATGCTACGGCCCGTTTGAACCTGTTGCCTTTGTTGCTGAAAGACAAGACCGGCAATCATTCGCTGAACACACAAATCACATTTGCCGATCACCAATATGACAACTTTAACGGCTGGTTCCGTCCTTCTACCAGTACGTTGTGTATAAATGCTGGACGTGACGGAGAGGCTTCTCGCTCGTATAGCAAGGAACGCCAACACGTGTTGGAGTGGATAACTAACTACCAGACATCTTTCGGTGGCCACAACCTGAAGGCTATGGCCGGTTATTCTTACCAGTATTCGCAATATTCCGGGTTGAATGCTTCAAACAAGGATTTTTCCAACGATGGTTTGGGATTCAACAATATTGGCTCGGGTGAATATGCTAAAGATGAAGGCGAAGTGGGAATGGGCTCTTATAAGAATGATTCAAAACTCATAGCATTCTTTGGCCGTATCAGTTACGATTACAAGGGCAAGTATCTGATGACAGCCTCACTGCGTCATGAAGGCTCTTCAAAGTTTGGAGCTAACAACAAGTGGGGTAACTTCCCGGCCATTTCACTCGGATGGCGTATTTCGGAAGAATCGTTTATGAAGGGTATTGACTGGATTAATGATTTGAAGCTGCGCGGTGACTTCGGTATAACAGGAAACCAAGAATTCGACAGCTATAAGTCACTGAGTACAATGACGCCTTTTGGTTATTACTATTACAATGGTCGCTATTTCCAGGTATGGGGTCCGTCAAAGAACGTAAATCCTGATTTGAAATGGGAAAAAGGAAAGAACTGGAACATAGGTATTGATTTTGCCCTCTTCAAGAACCGAGTGTACGGTTCTATCAATTACTTCAACCGTCGTCAGCAAGACTTGTTGGGTGATTACAAAGTGTCGGTTCCGCCCTACTTGTTTGACACAACGTTTGTCAATGTAGGTACAATGAAGAATACTGGTCTGGAAATAGATATTACTTGGGATGCTGTGAAGACCAAAGACTTTGATTATTCAGTGTCAGTAGTCGGTTCGACCATGGGTAATGAGTTTGTTGATTTCAGTAACTCGGAATATGTGGGACAAGATTTCTACGACGTAGTGGGTACTGAGGATCCCTATCCTTTCCATTACTTGCAGCGCATTGAGAAAGGGAAGCGTTTAGGAAACTTTTATATGTTCAAATATGCCGGTATCGATGAACAGGGCAACTGGATTGTGTATGACAAGGACGGAGATATGATTAAAGCCGACCAGGCTACGGATGAAGACCGCCAGATTGTAGGCAACGGACTTCCTAAGTTTACTGGCTCTATGACTCATAATTTCCGTTATAAGAATTTCGACCTCTCCATTTTCTTCCGTGGCGCTTTTGGATATGATATCTTTAACATCCATGATTTTTACTATGGCACCAAGAGTTTCATTGGTAACGTGCTGAAGAAAGCTTATGAGAAGAATGCACAGATTACTGCCAACCCGGTAGTAAGTGATTATTTCTTGGAGCGCGGCGATTACGTGAAGCTGGATATGTTGACTTTGGGCTATACCTTCAATCCTCAATGGAAATACCTGAAGAAATTACGTGTTTATGGTACCGGGAAGAACCTGTTGACTTTCACTAAATTTAGTGGTGTAGATCCTTCTACCTATCAGGTAAACGGACTGAATCCGGGGGGTACCGGTTCGCGCAGTTACTATCCGTCGAGCCGCCAGTTTATTGTAGGTGTGCAGATTGATTTCTAAGATTCCTTAAAATTAATAAGAATATGAAAGTCTTAAAAAAGATATATATAGCCGCAACGGCATTAGCTACCGTGTTTGCAACCGGTTGCACCAATTTGGATGAAACCCTTTACGACCAAGTGGGTTCCCAGAACTATTACAATACCCAGATGGATGTGGTACGTGCTACATTCCGTCCTTTTGAACATGCTTTCTGGAGCATACAGTCTCGACATGTTTTGAACGAACTCTCGGCCGATCAGTTGATAACACCGACGCGTGACGGTTGGTGGGATGACGGAGGGCGCTGGCGCCGTTTGCATTACCATACGTGGACGATTGAAGACGGCGATGCGCAGACTGAATGGAACGGATGTTTCCAAGGTATCATGCAGGCCAACTATGTGATTGAAGACCTCAGTTCGTTATCGCCCGAGAAATTTGGTTTTACGGATGACGAGTTCAACAACCTCAAGGCACAGTGCCGAGCATTACGAGCTTGGTTTTACCTGAGATTATTGGATGCTTTCCGCAACGTCCCGTTGGCAGTAAGCTTCAATGATGTATCGTTGAACTCTGAAGGACAAGTAGAGCCGAAAGTCATTTTTGAATTCATTGAGACGGAGCTGAAAGAATGCTTGAATTTGCTGACCACGAAAGAGACGTTGGGAGGTAATCAAGGTATTCAGGGACAATGGACCAAAGCAGCGGCTGCCTCTTTGTTGGTACGGCTTTACCTCAATGCAGAGACCTATATCGACGAAAACCGCTATGCCGATTGTGCCACTTACGCTCAGGAAATCTTGGACGGCAAGTATGGCAAGTACGAATTGGCTGCCACTTGGGATGCTCCGTTCGATTGGAATAACGAGACATGCGACGAAGTCATCTTTGGATTCCCTGCATCACAGGGCTACTCTTATTGGCACTATCAAGGCGATACCTATTGGTGGACTGTGCCGGCGCGCATCCGTTTCTACTTCAACGACTCCAAGGCAAAGGCGGGTGATCATAACTGTAAGTATGCTGCTTCACCCAGCTATGACTTGAGTGGCAATTTGTATGAGTACACGTTGGGTATGCCTATCCAGAAGTTCCGCAAATATCCTGAAGATGAACGTTTGAAATTGTATAGGAACTTGGGCAATAATACTCGTGAAGGAATGTTCCTTTACGGCAAACTGCCCTACACGGATGAAAACGGTGAACTGAAGTATGTACCTTCTCCTAATTCAGATTATGATTTGTGTATCCGCGATGCCGTTGGAAAGTTCCACGGACTTCCCGAAGGACAGTATCCAGACGACAAGACCAGTAACCTCACAACGGGCGATCACAATTCAGGATGGCACTTCTGTAAGTATCCTTTCTATAGTGACGAAGATGACCAGCAGTTGGAATCTGACTTTACTGAAATCCGCCTGGCTGAGATTGTCTACTCATTGGCTGAATGCAAATTCCGCCAAGGTGATGTAGAGGGAGCGGCCAAGTTATTGAACAGTGTGCGCAAGCGCAACTATCCGGCGGAAAGCTGGACACGTAACCTTTATGCACCCGAAGGACAAGCCCAACTTACTGAGAGCGAATTGCTGGATGAGTGGGGACGCGAGTTCTTTGCTGAAGGACGCCGCCGCATTGATCTTATCCGTTTCGGACAGTTCAACAGTGGACGTTGGTGGGATAAGGAGGCTGATTCCGATAATCATACCGAGATTTTTGCCATTACGCGCGACGTGCTGAATGCTAATCATAATTTGAAGCAAAATCCTGGATACGACAAATAAATTTTATAACTAAAAAAGACTTATTCTTATGAAACAGCTATATCATTTTGTACAAGCAGCCGTGTTGCTGCTGACCATAGCCTTGGCTGGTTGCGAAGGAGAAAAAGACTTGATTGTCATCGAAGGAAATCTGCCGATTAAAACCGAAACGTTTTACATGGTAGGCGATGCCACTCCAGCAGGGTGGGATATCAGCAACCCTACGGCTTTGACACCGACGGAAGCTGATCCGTTGATTTTCGTGTATGAAGGGCATCTGAACACCGGCGAGTTGAAATGCTGCTTGGTGACGGGCAGTTGGGATGCACCGTTCGTACATCCTACTACGCAAGGACGTGAGATAAACCAGAGCGGCATCAATGCCGAAGTATTCTTGATGTACGCCGGAGGCGAAGATTTGAAGTGGAAGGTTACCGCTGCGGGAACCTACAATCTGACCTTCGACCTGCGCAACTGGACCATCTCGGCATCTTATTTGGGCGAATAATTACTAAAACGATTTGTATGGTATATGAACTTCGTTTTTAGACTATTCTTATTGGGAAGTTTGCTTCTGGCAAACTTCCTCCCCGTCCACTCCCGCGACAGCAAGTTTACCCGCAAGGGCAGCGGTCCGATGTATTGGATGGCCTACGAGTATTGCTACGACAACAACCGGCCTCTGCCCGAAGACCGTTACAAGAAAAACATCGATTGGATGGACACGCATCTGAAAGCGTATGGCTACGATATGATATGCACTGACGGGTGGATAGAACAGGCGCAAACGATAGATGCCAACGGATACATCACCAAGTACAACAGTGATTGGCAGCATGACTTCAGCTATTGGAGTGATTACATCCGTGGCAAAGGGATGAAGTTCGGCGTCTACTACAACCCGATGTGGCTGACACGTGCCGCGTGGGAGCAAGACTGTCCGGTGGCAGGCGCGGAAACCACCGCCCGCCAAATCGTGGGGAAGAACAGTTTCAACGCCGATTTGTATTGGGTGGATACCGCCCGTCCCGGAGCCGAGCAGTGGATAAAGGGATATGTGCGTCATTTCATCGACTTAGGGGCCACTTACCTGCGCATCGACTTCCTGGAGAATTACGAGCGGAACTACGGTTCGGACAAATACGTGCAAGCCTTGAAATGGATTAAGGAGGAAGCAGGCGATGAGATTTTCATCAGCCTGGTGATGCCCAACTGTTTCAGTCACGGCAAGAACGAAATACCGTATGGCGACATGATACGCATCAGTGACGATTGCTTCAAAGGCGGATGGGACTTTGTGAGTGGACGCCGGAGGGGCGAACGTCAGGAAAACTGGCCGCAATACGGCAATGCGTTCGATGGCTTCATCGGATTCTCTGACATAGCGGCCCCCGGCCGGTTGATTATGGACGGAGATTTTATGCGCATGAACACTATGGCCGATGTGGACGAACGCCGTTTCCTGTTCTCGTTGATGGTTGTCACAGGGTCTGCGCTGGCCGTTTCAGACCAGTTTGACACGGCGACGGAGGAGTGCTTGGAGGTCTATCGGAACAAGGAGCTGATAGAACTGAACAAGGCTGGCTTCTGTGCCCAACCGTTGTCCCGGGATGTCAAGAGCAAAGACAGTTCCCGCTGGATTGGGAAATTGCCTTGCGGCGATTGGATTGTCGCTTTTTTCAACCGTGAAGATGCAGCGGACGAATACCGCATCGATTTCGGGAAAGAACTGGGCATCGAAACGGGAAAAGCGGGAAATGTGCGCGACCTCTGGACACATCAGGACTTGGGCGCTATGGAAGGCTCCTATGCTGTGACGTTAGAGCCTCACAGTTGCCAAGTAATACGTATAACAAAGTAATTAGGGATGAAATTGGCAACAGTTTTCAATATGGGTATTTTGATGATAGTCCTGGCATTCCTTTTAGGAGGATGCCAGGATTCTGGAAGCGGTTCTTTGCAGGAGCCGCAGGAGCCTGAAACGGACATTCACGTCTACAAAGCCCCGTTGTACTGGAGTGTGTACGAATATTGCTGGAACCAGAGCAAGAACGGAGTGGCCAATGAGGATATGGACATCAGCCCGGACGAATGGGACAACATCATCGACTGGGTGGCACGCGACCTGAAGCCTTACGGATACGACATGATATGCACCGACGGATTCATTCCGATGATAGCCGACGATGAATCGGGATATATGACCCGTTATGGAAGCATGCCGCTGGAGGAGCTCATTGCCAGATGCAGGGCAAAGGGTCTGAAAGTGGGCGTCTACGACAACCCCTTGTGGCTGCACGGACCCGACGACACCCCGATACCGGGCACGGACGTGACCTTTGGCGATCTAAAATACAAGTCGGGCGATAAGATAGATAATTCCGGGCATGACGACACTTGGTTCAGCTGGGTGGTAGCTTCACATAAGGGCGCCAAGGAATACATTGACGGATTCTTCAAGCATTTTTCGGAAATGGGGGTGGAGTACATCCGCATGGATTTTTTGAGTTGGTATGAGAATGGCAAAGACCGTAATATGGGTACTGTAGGGCGTGGGTATGGACGCGAAAACTATCAACTGGCCTTGCAGTATATCTGCGAATCGGCACAAAAGTATGGTGTGTTTACTTCGTTGGTTATGCCCCATTTGTTCGACCATGCAGACTTGGAGAAACGTTACGGGAACATGGTGCGCATTGTGGCCGATACGGGCGATGGGGGATGGGGACATTTTTCTGCCAATGAGCGTGGAAAGATTTACGGTTCCTGGCCTGCCAGTATGAATATGTTCGACGGGTTTCTTCACTTCTCTGATGTGGCCGGACGAAACAATGTGATTCTTGACGGTGATTTTATCCGTTTGAATACCTTTGGTACGGATGAGGAGAAGCAATCAGTCATCTCGTTGCAACTGATGGCGGGAGGCCCTGTGACCGTAGCTGACCAATATCACACGATAGGTGATAACCTCCGTTTTTATCAAAACAGTGAACTGCTGGCCTTGAATACTGATCGTTTCGTAGGGAAACCGCTTACAACCGATCGATGGGATAGCCGGAGCCAAATCTGGTACGGACAACTTACTAACGGTGATTGGGTGTTGGGGCTTTTCAACCGCGAAGACAATAAGCAAAAGCGTGCTGTGGATTTCACAGAATTGGGTATTGAAGGCAGCGTGAGCGTGCGTGACTTATGGACACATACTGAAGAAGGAGAAGCTTCACGGTTGGAAGTGGAATTGCCTCCGCATGGCTGTAAAATCGTAAAACTGAGTAAAAAATGAGAAAACTTGAGTATTCATTTTAAACCCTTACAATATGAGACATTTTTTCAAAACCATCTGCTTGGCCTTGTTTGCTCCTTTTATAGGATTATTTGCACAGGCACAGGAAAACACAGTACAGTCGGTCACATCGCCCGATGGAAACCTGATTCTTCGTTTCGAATTGGCCGAAGGAGGAGTGCCACGTTACTCGTTGCGATACAAGGACAAGGATGTGATTAAACCCAGTGGTATGGGTTTCAAACTGAAGGACGGAACAGCGTTAGTTGATTATTTCAGGCTGGTGAAAGCTTCTCAAAGTGAGAAAAATGAGACGTGGAAACCTGTGTGGGGTGAAGAAAACGAGATACGCGACCATCACAAAGAATTGTTGGTGGAACTGGAGCAAACCTCTTCCAAGCGGCTGATGAACATCCGTTTCCGTGTTTTTGACCATGCCTTGGGTTTCCGTTACGAGTTTCCGCAACAGCGTAACCTGAGCTACTTCGTCATTACCGACGAATGTACGCAGTTTGCTATGACAGGCGACCACATTGCTTGGTGGATTCCAGGTGATTACGACACGCAGGAGTATGACTACACACGTAGTCGCCTGAGCGAGATACGCGGCCTGATGACCGGGTCCATCACCGGCAACCTGTCGCAAACCAGCTTCTCGCCCACCGGCGTACAGACGGCCCTGATGCTGAAGAGCGACGACGGCCTGTACATCAACCTGCACGAAGCCGCTCTGGTGGACTATCCGTGCATGCACCTCGACCTGGACGACAAGAACTTTGTCTTTACCTCCTGGCTTACGCCCTACCCCAACGGCGACAAGGCTTACATGCAATCGGCCTGCCGCACGCCTTGGCGTACGGTCATTGTCAGCGACGACGCCCGCGACATCCTCGCTTCGCGCGTCACGCTGAACCTGAACGAGCCCTGCAAGCTGGAAGATACATCCTGGATAAAGCCCTGCAAGTACATGGGCGTCTGGTGGGAAATGATTACCGGCAAGAGCGAGTGGAGCTACACTTACGATGCGCCCAACATCCACTTGGGCCAGACAGACTATGCCAAACTGAAACCCCACGGACGCCATGGCGCCACAACCGGAAACGTGAAGCGGTACATTGATTTCGCGTCAAAACACGGCTTCGACGCCCTGTTGGTGGAAGGATGGAACATCGGTTGGGAAGACTGGTTCGGCAACGCCAAGGACGAAGTGTTCGACTTCGTGACGCCTTATCCTGATTTTGACCTGCCGGGCATTCGCGATTATGCTAAGCAGAAGGGTATCAAAATGATTATGCACCACGAAACGTCTTCTTCCATACGCAATTACGAGCGCCGCATGGATGAGGCTTACCGTTTTATGAAAGAAAACGGTTACGATGCTGTGAAGAGTGGCTATGTGGGCAACATCATTCCCGTCGGGCAGAACCACTACAACCAATGGCACGTGAACCACTACCTGTATGCCGTGAAGAAAGCGGCCGAATACAAGATTATGGTCAACGCCCACGAAGCCGTGCGCCCCACCGGCTTGTGCCGCACTTATCCCAACCTTATCGGCAACGAGTCGGCGCGCGGTTCCGAGTATCAGGCTTTCGGAGGCAGCAAGCCCGGCCACACGGCCATCCTGCCCTTCACACGACTGATAGGCGGCCCCATGGACTACACCCCCGGCCTGTTTGAAAACGACATAAAGAAGTACAACCCCAACAACTCTTCGTGGGTGAACACAACGTTGTGCAACCAGCTCTCGCTGTACGTCAGCATGTCGAGCCCGTTGCAGATGGCAGCCGACCTACCTGAAACCTACGAACGGTTTATGGATGCCTTCCAGTTCATCAAGGACGTGGAGGTGGATTGGGACCGGAGCTGGTATCTGGAGGCCGAGCCGATGGAGTATGTCACCGTGGCGCGCAAGGCCAAAGGAAAAGATTTGTGGTTTGTGGGCGGTACCAACGGTGAACAACCCCGTATTTCGGTCATTAACCTCAATTTCTTGCCGGCAGGCAAGTATGTGGCGATCATCTATCAGGACGGTAAAGATGCTCATTATAAAGAGAATCCTCAAAACTATGTCATCAGTACTAAGAAAGTGTCTCCTAAGACGAAACTGAAGATTTGGACGGCGGCAGGTGGTGGATATGCCATCAGTATACGGCCTCAATAATCTTCCTACTATAGGAGGAAGCAATCGTTTGTGTTCTTGCTCTTTTTCTCTTGTTCGTGCAAGTGGGGTAGATGGTTAGTAATGTGGATTGTACGATTGCTTATTTTGAATTTGTTAAATATTCCCCCCGGATGGTTTGTGAAGCATCTCTTTTTGTTTAAATATGGCAAGAAATGCTTTTCAAACCGTCCGTTTTTTTGTTGTTTATGGAAATGTATAGACAATTGAATTCCATTTGACGGATACTTGCATGGCTTAGGAAAGTCGTAACCAAGGAGTAAACTGATACCATGCTGTGAACTAACTGTTATCATGCTGCGAGTTAACTCTTGCCAAGTTGGCTGTAAACTACTGTGGATTGTCTCTGGTTTTATTCGTATTTTTGTGTGTTTCCTGTTTTTAGTCATAATGGCTGAAGCGAAATATTGCCCCTGCCTATAATGTTTTCGTTTGATACTTGTTAGTATTCTCCGAGATAATCGACTAAGAGTAGCCTTTAGCTCTATTTAGTGGTGTGAAGAGTTGTGGCTGCGCATTACCTTTTGCGGTGTAAAGTATTGGATGTTTAGATGCAAATTATTCCTTTCCCCCGATGAAAATATACTATGTTTTCCTATCGGTGGATGTTGTGGGGTGCTTTTAAAGTGAACAGAACAACGTTACGAGGAATGGTACACTGAAGTCCACCGTGAACCCGTGGAAGATGGACACTACGACAAACTCTTGTCCCGAAGTGCGGGTGATGATGGGAAGCGTGGTGTCCATTGTGGTGGCACCTCCGGCCGAAATGGGTGCCAGACGCCCGAACCAGCGTACCAGCAGCGGTGCTGCCAGCAGGGCTATGGTGCCCAGTTCGGCTCCGCGGTATTCGGTGATGAAGATGCTCGACAGTGAGTAGTAGCCGAAGCCGGAACCGATGGCCAGGCAGTCGGTGAGGCTGCGGTGGGTCAGCAGCAGGCTGATGACGGCTGTGCCCGCCAGTGTGCCTGCAATGGTCATGACGGGGAGGAAGATAAGTCGCGGGTTGAGCGTGCGGAAGTTTTTCAGTGTTTGGGGATCGTTGCCGACGCTGATGCCCACGCTGGTCATCAGTGCGCAGAGGGCGTAGAAGCTGATGTGGCTGCCCGGTTGTGCAGGCAGGATATGGAACAGGCTGCTGATGATTCCCAGAACGAAAAAGATGACAATGACAAGGCTGCCTTTCAGGGCTTGCAGGTTGCCGCTACCCTTTGTCGCATCGGAAGAAGTCTGCTCTTGTGCTTTTTTGTGTCTGTTGAGCATGTGCCACAACAGTTTGGCCGCTGTTACACTGCCCAGTGTGCCGCCTATTGTCAGCAGGATGGCTTCCAGCCCGATGGTGTGCAGGCCTTGTATGATATCTTTGTTGCCTCCTGCCTCTACGCCCAGCAGGAAGAGCAATAGCCAGATGAGGATGGTGATGAAATGCTGGATGCCCTTTAAACGGTGTCTGCGTAGCAGAAAACCGGCAACCATTCCCGTCAGCATGAGTCCTATGACTGTGAACATCTTTTATTATTCTTTTGAAAAACGGGGCAAAGATAGCTATTTTTTAGTTGCTTACCTGTATCTTTGCAACTCGTAAACTGTAATATCATGTTACTTCCTTATTTGAATGCCGATTTGATAGAAGCCGGTTGTGATGAGGCCGGACGTGGATGTTTGGCAGGGGCTGTATATGCCGCCGCTGTTGTATTGCCCAAGGACTTCAGGAATGAACTGCTGAATGACTCCAAGCAGCTGACCGAACACCAGCGCTATGCTTTGCGTGAAGTGATAGAGCGCGAGGCAGTGGCATGGGCAGTGGGTGTGGTGTCGCCGGCCGAGATAGATAAAATCAATATACTCAATGCCTCGTTCCTGGCCATGCACCGTGCCATTGACCAGTTGAAAGTTCGTCCGCAGCACTTGCTTATCGATGGCAACCGTTTTAAAAAATACCAGGATATACCGCATACCACAGTGGTGAAAGGCGACGGCAAATATCTTTCCATTGCCGCGGCGTCCATTTTGGCCAAGACTTATCGTGATGATTACATGAGCCGGCTGCACGAGGAATTTCCGTATTATGACTGGAACCGGAACAAAGGCTATCCCACCAAGAAGCACCGCGCCGCCATTGCCGAGCATGGCACTACGCCCTATCACCGCCTGACATTCAATCTGCTGGGCGACGGGCAGCTTTCGCTGGATTTTAAATAATGTTACTATCTTGGAGGCGAGAATGTGCTTGGAAAATAAAAGCCGAGGTAGATTGCCAAGATTAAAATGAGTAAACAAAATGATAATTCATCGTTGGCGTTTTTTTTAATATTAAAAAACTTTTCTGTTTTGTTAAATTCTGCTATTTTTGCATTATGACAATCTCCTTTTGATTATTATAATAAAAAATATAGGATTACTACTTATGCAGCGCCTTATAATACAGATATTAAGTGTTTTACTAATAATGGTAAGCTGTGTCCCATCCGTACATGAAGGAGCTAATATGGATGCAGGAAAGCAGGAAATAGAAAAACTGGCAAAACAGATGGCAAAAGTTGATTCGCTTGACTGCTTCATCCATCAGCATAGGAAGAACAATTACGCCCTTAGTATCGCTTATAAGATAAGAGGAAAGGAACTGCGGGATAAATCTCGTTTCAGGGAAGCTTTGAATGCCCATTATAAAAGTTTGGAATATGCCTTGGCGGCTCAAGATACTAATGAAATCATTCAAGCATACAACAATTTAGGTACAAACTTCAGGCGTATGGGGATTTTGGATGAGGCATCTAACAACCATTATACCGCATTGCGCTATTGTGAAAACTGGAGCGATACAATATCGGACGTTGCGAAAAAAAACAAGGTAGTTTCGCTCAATGGAATCGGTAATATCCATCTGACATTGGGTAATGCTGAAATTGCCATGCAGGCTTTCAGTAAAGCACTCGAAGGAGAAAAGAAATTGGGCAGCTATTTGGGACAAGCCATCAACTATGCTAATATTGGGAGTATATTGGAAACGCAAGGAGAAACAGCAAAAGCCTACATCTATTACCAGGAATCTATGAAATTCAATCGTTTGGCCCAATCCAATTTAGGCATTGCTCTTTGCCATAATCATCTCGGACGTATGGCAGAAAAACAAAAAAATTGGAAAGAAGCTTTGGAACATTACCAAAGTTCGAGCCAACTTATGGAAGAAAACTCAGATCGGTGGCATTGGCTGGAAGCACACATTGCTATTGCGCGTGTGTATTTATTGCAGGATCTGCGCGGGAAAGCCGGGCCTTATATCGAAAGAAGTGAACTGGAAGCACTGAATATCCACTCACCCGAACATTTGTCTGAAATATACAGGTTGAAATCTCTAGCCTGCCAACAGGCCGGAAACTTTAAAGAAGCCATTAGTCATTACGAAAAAAGTTTGGCATATACGGATAGCGTAATGAACGAGAAAAACAAAAACAATACGCTGAACTTACAGATGAAGTATGAGAGGAATAAAGCGCAGAAAATTGTCAACGTGGCTCAAAATGCTTATCGAACAGAGCAGAAATCCAAAAATACAATTCTTATAGGTAGTGTGTTATTTGCTATATTGGCTGTAACTATTATATTGCTTCTGCTATACATTCAGCGCATACGTCTCCGAACTAACCGGCAACTGAAACGTACGATTCAGATGAGAAGTACTTTCTTTACTAACATTACCCATGAATTTCGGACTCCACTTACTGTCGTCATAGGCTTGGCTGAACAGTTGAAAAAACAGGAGTTGGGGAAAAAAGATGTGGACGATTATCTGGATACCATTATCAGACAAAGCCGCAGTCTGCTCGGGCTGGTTAACCAGTTGCTTGATGCAGCCAAATCGGCTCCGGGTATGGAACAGCAGAAATGGGTGCATGCAGATATTGTTTCTTACATCCGGTTGGTTTTGGATGGCTATCGCTGTTATCTGAATGCCAAACATATCCAACTCATCTTCACCACACAAGTACAGACGCTACAGGCAGATTACATTCCTGAATACATCAATAAAATATTGCAGAATGTACTCGGTAATGCTATTAAATTCGCTCCCAAAGAGGGAATGATACAAGTTCACTTGGGCACAGCATCCGATAAGCAGTTGATTCTGCAAATTACTGATAACGGGCAAGGAATATCAAAAGAAGAACTTCCATACATTTTTGACGCATTTTACCAAGGGGCAAACAGCAAAAATAATATGGGTACCGGTATCGGATTGGCTTTTGTCAAGCAAATGGTTGAAAGTATGAATGGAAGTATCACCGCTGCCAACAGCAAAGAGGGAGGAGCCGAATTTACCATCCGGATACCCTTACAGAATCCAAAGGCTCACATTGAAATTCGGGTTGAAGAAAGTGAACCTGCTTTGAGTAGTTTGCCGGAAAACGATGAAAAGCCTGCTGAAGCCTGTGATATAACCGTAATAGATGAAGAACCTTTAGAGAATGCTAATCCGTTGATTCTGATTGTGGAAGATAATCAAGATGTGTCATTCTACATTCATAAGCTCGTTGAGGGCAAGTATCGGATCAGGCATGCACACAATGGATGTGAAGCTTTGAACGTATGCAATGAAAATATGCCCGATTTAATCATTACGGATCTGATGATGCCTGAGATGGATGGATACACCTTGTGCCAAAATATACGCAGTTCACAAACGCTCAACCATATCCCTATCATCATTACAACAGCGAAAAGTGAGGAAACCGATAGGTTGAAGGGAATACAGGTTGGAGCAGAGGCTTATTTATTGAAACCTTTCAATGCCGACGAACTATTGCTGCAAATTGAAAATATCCTGAACCAGCGGCGCATCCTGCGTGAAAAATACTCGAAAGCATTGTGCGAGGGCAATACGGGGAACGTTGAATTGCGTCCTGCCGACCGTGACTTCCTGAACAACTTGACTGAATTTATACATCAGCATTTGGCCGAAAAGGCTTTGAATGCAGAAATGGTTGCCGACAAATTTTGTGTCAGCAAATCGCAGTTGAATCGTAAGATACGAGCCATAACCAATTACAGTACTACGGCTTATATTTTGTTAATCCGTATGGAAAAAGCCAAGCGTCTGTTGGTTTCCACAGAACAGCCTATTGGTGAGATTGCCATGAACTGTGGTTTCGAAGATACCAGTTATTTTACGCGCGTATTCAAACAACTGTTTTCTACAACACCTTCATTGTTCCGTAAAACGCCTCAATAAGGACGTATGTTCATCCCGGATTTGGAGTGAAGTGCGCAAAAGTCATCCGGAAGAATCTCTAATTAATTAGCTAATATTGCATTCGTAACGTAAGTTGTGTGGTTAGTTGAACTGCACATTCACAGTTACTCGCGACTTTTCTAATCTAATAAATGCAGGCTGGTGTGCCTGCAATTCTGCTGTTGTGTCCCTTCTTATTTAACGTTTGCTATTGTTGAAAAAAAAAATTATGCTTTCAAATCTGGGTTCAATTTAGATTGATGGCAAATTTTGAGTTCCAAAACTGTCTGCTTTTTGATAATCAGAAGACTGAATATTTGCTGATGGATGAAAAAAGAATACTGTGTTAGTAGGATTTTTAAGGTCTTGATTATTATTTGTTTATTGAAAAATGATGCTTCAATTTTCCTATTTGTAGGATAGAATTGGGTTTAAAAATCCTTATTCTTGCTTTAAAAATCCTAACTTGATGAAGCGGATTGGGCTACATTTGCATGAAAACAGGAAAATCCTGGAAATATGTTTAACTTTTTAATGTTATGTGCTATGAGAAGAAGGTATCTTAATGTAATGCTAGTGAGTGCCCTATTAATGGCTTCCACTGGAACATTTACCTCTTGCAAAGATTACGATGATGAGATTGCTAATCTGCAGGAGCAAGTGAATCAGAAAGCTTCTATTGAGGAGTTAAGATCAGAAATCAGTAGCGTTGAATCTGCCATTAATAAGGCTGTCGCTGATGCTGATAAAGCAATCAAAGAAGCTCAGGTTGCTAAAGCTGAAGCTGAAGAAGCTTTGGCTCAAGTTGGTGAAAACACTCCTGATGGAGTGACACAGGAAGAATTGGAACAAATGCTGAAGCAAGCAATTGCTGATGCTGAAAAGAAAATTCAGGAAGAGTTGGGCAAAAAAGCTTCACTAGAGGACGTAAATGCGAAAATTGAAGCTTTGAAAGCGGAACTTTTAAGTGATTTTGTATCAGACGAAGAGCTGAATGCTTTGGCTGCAAAAGTATCTCAGTTAAGTGAAGAAGTTATCAGACTGTTAGGCCATCGTCTGACAAGCATGAATTTGGTTCCTACGCAGCATATCAATGGTATTCCTGCCATTATTTTCACTTCGTTGAAATATACTCCGCAGGTATATACTCCTATTAAAGGACATGCTGTAACGGATTATTCTGACCCATTGCATCCAGTAATGACAACACCTGCCGATCACTCCAAACGCCCTGTGTTGGACCATACGGCTGTAGCGGGTGCGAAAGTACGTTATCTGTCTAGTGAGAAGAACGAGGCATATTATCAGGTAAGTCCTAATATGGGTGTCCGTACGCAGGATCTGGAAAGTCTAGCCTTCGACTGCATGACTTCTAAAAACATAACTCGTGCAGCTGAAAGTGACCTGATTAAGCAGAACAGTCCTATTGAAGTGACTGGCTTTAAAATTGATAAGAGCCTGATGACTGTTACTTTCAAGAAAAACAAAGAATTCTTGAACGACCGAATCATGAGCACGGGCGATGCTCACCCGGCACCTGGACAAGAAAAATTCTGGATGGCATCGGCTAAAGCTGCCATTGCTAAGGAAAATCTGGATGCTGAGGAACGGAAAGCTTATGAAGCAGGGACAAAGACCTATGTGAACTCTGAATATTCGCGTATTGAAGAGCTGGTTAAAGTGCCTTATATTGCCAATATCAGAACAGATTTCGGCAAGCCTTTGACTACCGACTATTTTGCTGACGAAGTTCAGACAGATGCCAATGGAAGTTTCTTTGTACACTATCGTGACTCTATTTGTACATATGAATCTTTAGCAGGTAAGGATATTGACATTTATGCAGACTATGCCGAAGAACTGGATCTGAAGAAGTATGTAACAGTCTGTGTTTCTGATGAGGCAGAGGCATGGAAGGATCATGCTCAACACGAACTGTTCAAGAATTATAAGGATTATGGTCTGGAATTCCGCTTCAGTCTGGCAGCAGCTCCATACATCACTTTAGGAGGTCCGGAAGGTAATACCAATAAGACCGACCAGCAGAAGTTTGCAAAAATTGATTCTCCGTCCAATGGTATCATGACATCAAAGGTGTATACAATTGAAGGAACATCTGCTACAGCTATCGGTCGTGAGCCTATTGTACGTGTATCGTTGGTCGACACCAAAAACGGTGATGCATTGGTTGCACAGCGCTATCTGAAAGTAAAATGGACAAGAGAAATTGGTGTGAAGGAAATCACAATCGAGTTTGATCCGATTTGCTATGCTTGTGGCATCCAAAGCCGTGTAACGACTCAGATGATGAATGAATTAATCTACCACCAGGCTAAAGAAGGCGGTATGACTCACGAAGAATTCAAGGCTATCTATACGACATTTGACGAAAATGCTTCTGAACCTTATGGTACGGCTAAGAACGTAATCAATACCGAAGGTGGTGTAGATTCTTATAACATCCTTTGGGATTTGACAACAGAAACCATGGGTAACATCTGGCCGGGTCAGAAGTACAAAGACTTCAGCAAGGTTGTTTACTACAGAAATGATTCCAAGTCTTATCCGGATCTGAAGATTACATTGAAGAGAAGAGTGAACATGCCTGAACTTGGCGTTTGGGGACACTTGGGTACATACTGGAAGACAACAGATCCGAAGTACACAATCTTCAACGTTAACCCGATTGTTTATGATACGGAAGAATCCAACCCGGCATGGGGCGAACTGGAAACAAACGCAGCAGACTGGAAGGATGAAAATGCAACTTGTAACATTTATACCGACTTGTTGAACGGATTCCTGAATGAAGAAGGTACGAAGCCATTATTCGCAGAAGATGCCGTTTGGTATGACTGTGGTAAAGTGAAGGAAGATTTCTATAAGAAACCTTATGAAACCATTCGTTTCGTGTTTGACGATACGCGCATCAATAACTATACTTACCAGTATTACAACCGTTCGGCAATGAAGTATGAGCCTAAGAAGGCAACGGTACAAAATAGACTGGAAACGATTGACGGAACCTCTTACTACGTATCTATATTGTGGATTAACGGTGAAGTTGCTGCCAAGATCATCAATGAAAGAAAGAACTTCTTGAATGCGGCAGAACAGACTTACAACATTCGTCTGGAAGAGGAAAATGCAATCCATGCTCCGCGCACCGGTGAGAAACCGACAGAAGCAGCCAAGGCATTGGTTGGAGCAGATGTTCCGGTTAGAATGGAGGCGGTACTTTGCGATGCAGTTGGCAAAGACTGGAATGTAAAGACTGTGAAGGCTTATGAGGCATTCATCATTGAACCGTTGACTATGAGCGATCCGACATTGGCACCGTTCACTGATGCCCAGGAAGGTGGTTCTCGTATCTCTATAGAAGGTAAATTCACATACAAGGCTTGGAACAATTCTACCGTTGCTAATACAGTCGGGTTGCCGAAAGCACTGTGGGAATTCTATGAAGCAAACGAAGGTGAATGGCCATACCTCGATCTGACTACCGGTGAATTGGATCCTTCGAGACTGAAGACCAACTTGAAGTTAGTTGATGGAAATATTGAACCGGTTGAAGGTTACCGAGATGGTGCATTGCCAAAGAATGTGAAGATTATCAGAACAACTTCTGGAGGTAAAGACGAATTGGTTTACTATAACTACAGCGGTACGCCGGTTAATAAGGAATACATCATTTACATTCCGGTTACCTTTACATATAAGTGGAAGACATTTGTTTACAATGTAGCCGTAACAGTTAAACCTAATCCAGGTACCCCGTCTGTATAGTACATGGGCTAATATCCAATACGTTGGATAACTAAGAGTAGGGGATGTGCACATCGTTTGTAGTGTACATCTCCTATCTTTTTTATGCTATTTCTTCTCAGAACCACTTAATCCTCCTGAACCACACGAACGTCACCGCCGACAAGGCGACGGACAGCACCACGATGAGCAGGAAGGCATGGGGGAAGGCATCCAGGTGGATGTCCACATTCATGCCGTAGAAGCTGGCGATGACGGTGGGTATCATCAGCGTGATGCTGAGGCTCGTCATGCGTTTCATGATGTCGTTCACGTTGTTCGAGATGATGGAGGCGAAGGCGTCCATCGTGCCGGTCAGGATGTCGCTGTAGATGTTCACCGTGTTGTAGGCCTGGCGCAGCTCGATGACGGCATCGTCCAGCAGTTCCATGTCCAGCATGCCGGTGTTCTGGAAGATGTTCTTCAGCCGGCCTATCAGCACTTCGTTGCCACGGATGGAGGTGTCGAAGTAGACGAGTGTCTTTTGCAGCTTCATCAGCCGTAGCAGGTCTTCGTTGCGGATGCTCTTCTCCAACTCTTTTTCGGCGTTGGCCACTTCGTTGTTTATCTGCTTCAGGTACTTCAGGAACCAGACGGCGGAGGAGTAGATGAGGCGCAGGATGAGATCCAACTTGTTGTTCACACAGATGCCCTTGCGGCGCGTGTGCTGGATGAAGTCGGGCAGCAGCTCCGTGCGGTGGTAGCAGACGGAGACGATGATGTCGTTGTTGGTGATGATGCCGATGGGCACGGTGATGAAGGGAATCTGCGGGTTGCTGCTCTGCATGGGGATGCGCAGGATGGTCAGCAGCCAGTTGCCTTCGGTCTCGGTGCGGGGCCGTTCGTCGGCGTCGGCAATGTCCTCCAGGAAGGATTCGGGTACGTTAAGTTCGCGAGTCAGGAATTGAAAATCGTTGTTGTCGGGGCATTCTACATTTACCCAGCAGTTGGGTGCCCACACAGGCTTCTCTACGAAGCCGTTTTCGCTGTAGAGATACTTTCTCATCGGTGATAGCCTCCTTTCTTAGGTTGCGTACGGAGGCTGGCGATGCAGAGGGTCTCCGTCCGCGGTTAAGGGTTAATACTGTTGCACGTTCGAGGGTTTGAATCGTCCATATCTGTTGTTCTCAATTTGTTTTTAATGCGGGGCAAAAGTAATGAAACGGACCGATAGCTGGTGCATCCGGCCTGATTTTTTAGGTTTTGTTTCGATTTGGGGGAAGGAACCGGTGGCGGAATGTCGCGGAGCGGGTTCTGCCGGTCGGCGGGAAGGGTACAAGTACACCGTTTGTGGGACACTTGTGTGGCTCGTGAGCCACACTTGCACGGCTCGCGAGCCACACTTGCGTTACATTTGTTCCACACAAGTGTCCCACAAACGGGGGATAAGAAGGGTGTGTCAAAACTAAAAGTAACTGACATCTTGTTATTTTTAGGCACGGATTACACGGAAAAACACCGAGAAAGAAGAATAATCATCCGCGAAATTCCGTGTAATCCGTGCCTAAAGGAAAGCAATTCCTTAATTTGACACATCCCCTTGCATTATCATGATATTCAGTGCGTTATTCTGTCCTCTTCTGTTCCGTACCGAAACGTTGTTGCAGGAAGGAGGCCAGGTTGTAGGCTTCGACGTTTTCGGTGCAAATGCTGCCGTCTTTTTCCACCACGACGTAATGGGGAATGCCGTTGAAGCGGAAGAGCTGGCGCAGGTACTTGTAGTCCGTGTCCCCCAAGCGGTAGCTGGCTTCGCCTTTCAGGTTCTTCTCCACGTATTCCGTATAGTCTTTCAGGGGTGATTCGGCTTCACTGGTGATGTAAACGAACTGGAATTCGGGATGGTTGCGGTATTGCTCGCGCAGCTTGGCCGTGGCCTTTATGCCTGCCCGGCAGGGACCGCAGGTGGTTGCCCAGAAGTCAACGAACAGCACTTTGCCCGCATGGGGCGCGATGATGCGGCGGAAGATGTCGGTGGCTTTCCCTTCGGGCAGTTGGTACGACGTCGTTGGGGTGTCGGGGAACCGTTCTTCCAACATTTCGCGGGCCGTGGCTCGCAGATAGGGATGGGTGACGGTTTTTTCCAGCTGGGTAAGGAAGGCTTCGGCATACTGACGTTGCATAAATACATCAGATAACATGAAGTGCAGGCTACGCACACGGGCTATTTGCCAGAGCAATGGGGAGGGCGTGGCGCACAAGCTGTTGACGATGCTGTCTTTTTTCTCAGAGAATCTCAGCTGAAGTCTCAGCTGTCTTTCCTCTAAGGGCAGAGCCTGAAAGGCTTCATCGTTCTGTATGTTTATCTGCTCCTGAAGGGGAATGGAAAGCGGACTCATGAATTCGAAGCGGTTGATAAAAAAGTTTGTGCCGTAATTGACTAATACCGACTGCTCGTTCAGAGGCATTTCCTTCAGAAAATCGTAGTAAGAGGCGTCGGGTTGCACTTTCAGTATCTGATTGGTAGTGTCTTGCTGTGCATAGTAGCTGCGATCCATTTGGAAATCGAAGTAAGCCATCCCTGTCTGTGTAGCTTTCTGGTTGCGTATCAGCGACACGGCTTTCTGCGAGGGGGCGTAAAGGCGGGAGAGCGAGTCGGCCTGCTGTTGCCATTGGTCGATGACGGGTTTCAGCCGTTCCTGGAACTGGGCGGGCGTCAGCGTCTTCTGTGCTTCGGACAATTGGTTGTAAGGATACTGGAAGTATTTGTTCAGTGTCGTGGCTAAGTACGACAGATCGGGTCTCTTGCCCATATAGGCGGTGTGGGAGAGGGGGTAGTTCATATCGCGTGCGCGGCTGCGGGCCATGACGTCTTCCCAGTCTATGTAGAGGGTGACGGTGTCGCCCGGTTCGGCATAGAAGGGTATATCTATATTATTTCTAATTATCAGGTTCTCGCAGACGGGATGCCGCAGGAGGAAGGAGCATTGGAAGCTGCCGTCGGGGTTGATGGGCACCACGGTGGGATAGTCCTGTCGGGTGATTTCGTCTTTCAGATAGAGGATGCCGCTGTCAAAGCCCAGTCGCGGGTCGTATCCGTTCAGATAGCCTTGCAGGCAGACGCTGTCGCGGCGGAAAAAGTCTTCTCCATAACCGTTGTCGGTTTCGGCGGCAACCGTCCCAGGACGGGTACGGACATAACGCTGCGCTTCGTCACCGTCAAGGGCAATGAGGCAGGAGCCGTCCTTGCGTGGTGTCAGTTGCAGGGTGGCGGTGGAGCCGTTTGTGCGGCTGCGGGCAGTCAGCACGATGCGCTTCCCTTTCTTGCGGCATTCGGTCAGATCGTACAACCGGTTGTTCAGGATGACGAGCGAGTCGTGGACGCCATACGTCCAGCGGCCTTGCGCGTCGTCGGCAAACCAGTTGCCTTCCACCTGTTTCAGGGGCGATGGCTGCTTGGGGTCTGCGGGCACTAACGAGATGTCGTAAGTATTGCTTTCGTTGCTGTTAGGGTCAATCATGTGGATGGTCTGTGTTTCCTTGGGCAGGGGTTCGAACAGCAGTACGAAGTCCATTTCGCCCGAATCGGGCATGAAGGTTTCTTTTTTCAGTTCGATGCCTTCGGCGCCCGTTTGTGCGTAGCGTTTGCCGGTGGCAACATCTTCAAGATAGTTTTCTCCGTCTTCCATAATCCACCAGTGCGGACGGAAAATGGCGTGAATATAGACTTTAGTGTACTCGGGGGTACGCTCGATGCGGGTGATGTTGCGGATGCTCCCGTTGCGTACCTTGAACGTGGGGGTCTCGATGGTTTGTGCCGTCAGCAGTCCTGATAGCAGGAGCAGGAGGCTGCAGAGAAATACCTTTATCATAGTAGTATTAAAATAAGTTAGACAAATGTTTTTGTTATATTGTCTCAAAGGTACAAAAGTTATGTATAAATACAAATTTCATTGACTCAAAGATACAACAATAGTAAAAGACAGCTTATCTTTGTATTGTTCATAATCTTAAAAATCTATGAGTAAAAGCGTTAAAAAATGGTTGGCATTGGGCATATGCTTAATGCTGGTATTGTCCCCTTTGCGGGCACAAATTCATTGGACCCTGGTGGAACCGGGAGTGTGGAAAGGAGTTGTAGGTACTCCGGAAGAGTATTCGTTATTGAGTGTTTCGGGAAAGATGCCGTTGAAAGAGGGTTTTACTCGTCTGCCGGTAGTGACTTTGCCTGCTTTGGCCGATGAAATAACTGCTACTTTGAACGACGGGAAGACGTACATTACTATTCCCTTGCAGCGACAGGAACAGTTATATGGTTTTGGGCTGAATTTTAAAACTGTGCACCAGCGTGGACGAATATTGAATTTGCATGTAGATCATTACGGTGGTAAGGATGATGGTAGAACTCATGCGCCAGTTCCTTTCTATGTATCCAGTTGTGGCTATGGTATATTAATTAATTCAGCTCGTTATTTGACTGTTTATGCTGGAAGCGGTTCGCGCAAGGATAGCCCTGACGCACCTGTTGCTAAAGACCGTAATACGGACAAGACGTGGAGCGCCAATCCCTATTCGGATGCTGTTTCAGTATTGGTTCCGGCTCCGGGTGTTGAGATTTATCTGTTTGCCGGTCCCCAGCCGATGGATGTGGTACGCCGTTACAACCTGTTCTGCGGAGGAGGTACGTTGCCTCCGCGCTGGGGATTGGGATTTACGCATCGCACTCCCTCTCTTTATACGGCCGATCAGGTGAAGCAGGAAGCCGAAGAGTTTGAACGTCGTGGTTATCCGCTCGATTTCATCGGTTTGGAACCCGGCTGGCAGAGTAAGTCTTATCCGTGCACATTCGAGTGGGACAAACAGCGTTTCCCTCAGCCGAAGGCATTTGTGGACGAGATGAAGAAGCGTGGCATCCGTATTAATTTGTGGACCAACCCTTATGTTTCTCCCGAGTCGGACATTTATGAACAAATGTTTCCGTTGAGTGGCTCGCACACGGTGTGGTGCGGCATTGTGCCCGACTTGGCTCACGAAAAAGGACGTCGGCTTTGGATGGACAAACTGGACAAGGAACATGTAGGCATCGGTGTGAGCGGTTACAAGGTGGACGAGGTGGATGGTTACGACCGTTGGTTGTGGCCCGACGTGGCTACCTTCCCCAGCGGTGTGTCGGCCGAACAGATGCGGCAGACCTATGGCCTGTGGGTACAGCGTACGACGACCGACCTGTATCACCAACGCAATCAGCGTACCTATGGACTGGTACGTGCCTCCAACGCCGGTGCCAGTGCTTATCCCTACGTCATCTACAACGATTATTACAGCCATCCGGACTTTATTACGGCTTTGATTAACTCGGGCTTCTGCGGTGTGCTTTGGACACCTGAAGTACGTGGTTCTAAGACAGCCGAGGAGTGGTTGCGCCGCTTCCAGACGGTAGTCTTCTCACCGATGGCTATGCTCAATGCCTGGGCTAGTGGTACGAAGCCTTGGTCGTTCCCTGAAGTAGCTGAGCAGGTGAAAGAATACGCCCTGTTGCGTATGCGGATGATTCCTTATTGGTATACAGAGTTTGCTCGTTACCATTTTGATGGCATTCCTCCTTTTCGTGCTATGAATCTGGAGGCGGGTTTTTCCCCTTCTGGAGTAGAGCCTGTGGAGTTGCAAAATACCAATGCAAATTTGGAAACCAATCCTTATTTGGAGGCCGTTTCCAAAGAAATCAAAGACCAGTACATGGCAGGCGAATACTTGTTGATAGCTCCTTTGTTTGCAGGGCAGACTCAGCGTAAGGTTGTTTTGCCGAAAGGTAACTGGTATGACTTTTATACGGGTAAATATGTGGGTAACGGAGAAACAATTACCGTTTCACCAGGTTTGGATCGTATTCCGGTGTTTGTGAAAGATGGAGCGATTATTCCTTTGATGGAGCCTCTGCTGCATGCTCCAACTGCTGGGCAGAAAATGAATCTCGAAATTCGTCATTATGGAAAGGCCGATGGCTTTTATCGCTTCTACGATGATGATGGAGAAACGTACGATTATGAGCGAGGCGAATACACATGGCGTGATATCCGTGTGACCCGCGACCGAAAAGGACAGTTGAAAGGCAGTATTTCGAAGGCCGAGAGGGGAAAGCCGGATAATATCGGTACTGTAAACTGGCGTTTCATGACGCAGGAGTAAGTAGGCTTCGTTGTTAACTTAACATAGATTAATCCTTTACATACGCATCTTTTTTTGTAACTTTGCGGCCGGAAAAGAAATAAGATTGATTTAAACTTTAAATACATTAAGCATTATGTCAAAGAAAGCTCTTTTAATGATTCTCGATGGTTGGGGTTGTGGCGACCATCAGAAGGACGACGTGATCTTCAACACTCCCACTCCTTACTGGGACAGTCTGCTGGCCAACTATCCGCACTCACAGCTCCAGGCGAGCGGCGAGAACGTAGGTTTGCCCGACGGTCAGATGGGTAACTCTGAAGTAGGTCACCTGAACATCGGTGCCGGACGCATCGTTTATCAGGACCTCGTGAAGATCAACCGTGCCTGCGCCGACAACAGCATCCTGCAGAACAAGGAAATTGTTTCTGCCTTCACGTATGCCAAGGAGCATGGCAAGAACATCCACTTCATGGGACTGACTTCGAACGGCGGTGTTCACTCTTCGTTCGATCACCTGTTCAAGCTCTGCGGCATTGCCAAGGAATACGGTTTGCAGGACACTACCTTCATCCACTGCTTCATGGACGGTCGTGATACCGACCCGAAGAGCGGTAAGGGCTTCATCGAACAACTGACTGCTCACTGCGCACAGTCGGCCGGCCGCATTGCCAGCATCGTGGGCCGCTTCTACGCTATGGACCGCGACAAACGCTGGGAACGTGTGAAAGAAGCATACGACCTGCTTGTTAACGGACAGGGCCGTGTAGCTACCGACATGGTACAAGCCATGCAGGAGTCTTACGACGAAGGTGTAACTGACGAATTCATCAAGCCTATCGTAAACGGCGCTTTCGATGGCACCATTAAGGAAGGCGACGTAGTGATCTTCTTCAACTACCGCAACGACCGTGCCAAAGAGCTGACCATCGTACTGACCCAGCAGGATATGCCGGAACAGGGCATGCACACCATCCCCGGTCTGCAATACTACTGCATGACGCCGTACGATGCATCGTTCAAAGGCGTGCACATCCTCTTCGACAAGGAGAACGTACAGAACACGCTGGGCGAATACCTGGCCAACAACGGCAAGACGCAGCTGCACATTGCCGAGACAGAGAAATATGCCCACGTAACCTTCTTCTTCAACGGTGGCCGCGAAACTCCGTATGCCAACGAAGACCGTATCCTTGTTCCTTCGCCCAAGGTTGCCACTTACGACCTGAAGCCTGAAATGAGCGCTTACGAAGTGAAGGACAAACTGGTAGAGGCTATCGGTACACAGAAGTACGACTTCATCGTGGTGAACTATGCCAACGGCGATATGGTAGGCCACACGGGTATCTACGAAGCCATCGAAAAGGCAGTTGTAGCTATCGACAACTGTGTGAAGGACACTGTTGAGGCTGCCAAGGCCAACGGCTACGAAGTCATCATCATTGCCGACCACGGTAATGCCGACCACGCACTGAATGCCGACGGCACACCCAACACAGCTCACTCGCTGAATCCGGTTCCGTTCGTATACGTAACGGACAACAAGGATGCCAAGGTAGAGAATGGCGTACTGGCCGACGTAGCTCCGTCTATCCTCCACATCCTCGGCATGCCTCAGCCGGCTGAGATGACGGGTAAGGATCTGATTAAGTAATTTTAGCAAGAGAGGGTGTGTTGTAGAGTGTTCGGACGCACCCTCTTTTTTTATGAATAGAAGAAAGACAAATATAAAAACTCTATATTCCGTTATCTAAGCGGGAGCACTGGCAATAAGTGCTATTCATGGCAATGCTATTAAAGGTATGTGGAAAATATCTTGAAAGAGCAAATGATTGACAGATACCGGTACAGAGTATTGGCTGGGGGTAACTGGGGCGGAATTTTTTCCCAGTTAGGAAAATAATATTCTCCAGTTAGAAAAAATTTTTTTCCCAGTTAGGGAAAAAAAGTCGGTATACAGTGATCTGATTTATTTTTGTCAGTTAGTAAGAGATATTGAATAATTATGGTACAGATAGGCGACGTAGTAGTGAGTTTCGATGTGTTTCGCGAGAAGTTCCTTTGCGACCTGGATGCCTGCAAAGGGCAGTGTTGTATTGAAGGTGATGCGGGAGCGCCCGTTGAGCTGGACGAAGTGGAAAAGCTGGAAGAAGTGCTTCCCGTCATTTGGGACGAACTGAGCCCCGAGGCGCGTGCCGTTATCGACCGTCAGGGCGTAGTCTATACCGATTGCGAGGGCGATCTGGTGACCTCCATCGTCAACAACAAAGATTGTGTCTTCACTTGCTACGACGAGCGCGGTTGCTGCTACTGCGCCATCGAGAAAGCCTTCCGTGCCGGTAAGACCGACTTCTACAAGCCCGTTTCCTGTCATCTGTACCCCATCCGCGTAGGCGATTACGGTCCTTACAAGGCGGTGAACTACCATCGTTGGGACGTTTGCAAAGCGGCTGTCCTTCTGGGCCGCAAGGAGAACGTGCCCGTCTATAAATTCCTGCGCGAACCCCTTATCCGCAAGTTCGGCGAAGACTGGTACAAGGAACTGGAGATTGCTGCCAAGGAGCTGGAGAAGCAAGGGATGCTGTAAAAAGAAAGGTTACTATGGAAGCTTATCTTGTCTGGCTTTTTGCCGTCCTGTTTGTTGTCTTAGGGTTACTTGTACGGAAGAACCCGAAACTGATAGCGGGTTACAATACAATGTCGCCCGAGCGGCAGAAGAAAGTCGATGTCGAAGGGTTGAGGACTTTCATGTGTCGTGTGTTCTGCATGATCGGGGTACTCCTCGTTCTGTGCCATTACTTGCTGGTGTTGGCTGGCATGCGCGGGCAGATAGCCTTGCTGTTAAGTGTCGTGTTGGTACCCATGCTGGGAGCATTTTATATACTGATTGCCGCGCAGCGTTACGATCGCGGGCGGTGACTGCAGGCAGGATGGTGTCTGCTATCTGAATAGCATTTCAACTTCTGAATAGTGGTTAATATTGCTCGTGAGCCGTGCAAGTGTCTCTCGTGAGCCGTACAAGTGTCTCTCGCGAGCCGTGCAAGTGTCTCTCGTGAGCCGTACAAGTGTCTCTCATGAGCCGTACAAGTGTGCTCCAATATCCCTCTTTTTCTTTGTATTTTCTGCAGGAAACAGGTGTTGATGTTTTGCCGGATCGGGCGGAGATGGGTATGGGCAAAGGGAGCTTTTCCTCGATTTCTCTCCCCAAGACTTGTTTTTCTCGGAAAAAAAGCGTATAATTGTTGGACAACCAATCTTATATGCTTATGAAAAAGTACATTGCAGAAATGGTGGGGACGATGGTGCTCGTCCTCATGGGATGTGGTAGTGCTGTTTTTGCCGGCAGCGTGGCCGATACGGTAGGCGCCGGTGTAGGAACTATTGGAGTAGCTTTGGCCTTCGGACTGTCGGTTGTGGCCATGGCTTATGTTATTGGAGGCATTTCGGGTTGCCATATCAATCCGGCCATTACGCTGGGCGTTTTCCTTTCGGGACGCATGAAGGGCAAAGAGGCCGCTATGTACATGGTGTTTCAGGTGATTGGAGCCGTTATCGGGTCGGCGGTACTTTATGCGCTTATCACGACCGGTGCGCACGACGGCCCTACGGCAACGGGTGCCAACAGCTTCGACGCTGGAGAGACGGTGCAAGCCTTCGTGGCCGAGGCGGTGTTTACGTTTATCTTTGTTCTGGTTGTCTTGGGTTCGACCGACCCTAAAAAAGGTGCCGGACAGTTGGCTGGACTGGCCATCGGTCTGACGCTGGTGCTGGTACACATTGTCTGTATCCCCATCACGGGTACGTCGGTCAATCCAGCACGTAGCATCGGTCCAGCCTTGTTCGAGGGTGGAGCAGCGTTGTCGCAGCTATGGCTCTTTATTATCGCGCCTTTTGTGGGTGCAGCCTTCAGTGCGATGGTCTGGAACTATCTGGAGAAAGACTGATTGCGGTGAAAAGTATAAGCTCCCGTCCGGTTGGCCGATGGCTGTGCCGGGCGGGAGCTTATGTGTAGATGTTGCTCCTACTGTCTTTTTAATAATAGATGTTGAGAGAAAGATATAGGTATTCCGCGTTGTTGCTATCTGTCTCGAAGTAGATTTTGTCTTCTCGTGCCAGCCAGCCGATAGCTGCGTTCAGGTCTCTGTCCGATAGTGCCGATGCGGCTTTCAGGTCTTCGTATTTCCAGCGTTTGCCGTTGTTCAGCAAGGTCCAGACGATGCCTGCATTGTTTCCGATAGTGTATTTATCCATAATTTAGCCGATATAATAATTTAGTTCGATGTATAATACGTTTCTTCTTCCTACTTTGGTTTCCTCAATAGAAAGTTTTCCTTCGCGTGCCAGCCAGCCGATGGCGGCATTGATGATTCGGTCCGACAGGCCGGTTGCCTGTTTGATTTCCTGGTAGTCCCACTTCCGGCTTTCGCTTTGAAGCAGGTTCCAGATGATGCCTGCGCTTTCGCCGATACTTTGAATGTTCATAGGCTTTTCTTTTTAATGGTTTGTCTTTCGTTTTAGTAAGGTTATACAATAGGCCATACATATTCCCGGAGGAGTTTGTCTGGCTTTCGAGAGGGACCGGCAATCTTTTTCGCAAGCGGAAATCGACTGTCGATTTGTTACTTCAAATAAGATTCTTATATGAATCTGTTACAAAAGTATACTTTTCGGATAATAAAACAACCTTTAAGAGTTTTTTCTCAGGAAATCTCTCTTTTTTTAATGATTTTTTCTCTTTGTTGTTACGTTGGTGTGAATGGGGTGGAGGAAAAGGGGGTAGACAGTTGTTCCCGAGGGACAGAAACGGAAAAGCCCCGGAACGAGCAGGAGTTTCCTGTTGTTCCGGGGCTTCTTCGTTGTAAGATGTGAGGTTGGTTAATATATTACGATTGTTTATGCATCGATGTTGGCGTATGTGGCGTTCTTTTCGATGAACTCGCGACGCGGACCAACGTCTTCGCCCATCAGCATGGAGAAGGTGTAGTCGGCTTCGGCAGCATTCTCCAGATGCACCTGCTTCAGCATACGGTTTTCGGGGTTCATGGTTGTCTCCCACAGCTGTTCGGGGTTCATCTCACCCAAACCTTTGTATCGTTGGGTGTGAATGGCGTTCTCCGAACCACCACCGTAAGTGTCGATGAAGCGTTGGCGCTGTTGGTCGGTCCAGCAGTATTCCTTTACCTTGCCTTTGGTGCAGAGGTAGAGGGGCGGTGTAGCAATGTACAGATAGCCTTGCTGGATGACTTCAGGGAAGTAACGGAAGAAGAGCGTCATGATGAGGGTGTCGATGTGCGAACCATCGACATCGGCATCGGTCATGATGATGACTTTCTTGTAGCGCAGCTTGTCGATGTTGGCTTTTTTGCTGTCTTCCGTGTCGACGCCGAAGCGGATGCCCAGTGCCTGAATGATGTTGTTGACTTCTTCGCTTTCGAAGGCTTTGTGCCACATGGCTTTCTCTACGTTCAGGATTTTACCGCGCAGGGGCAGGATGGCCTGGAACGTACGGTTGCGGCCTTGCTTGGCCGATCCGCCTGCAGAGTCTCCCTCGACCAGGAAGAGTTCGCATTCGTCGGGGTCCTTGCTGGAGCAGTCGGCCAGTTTGCCGGGCATTCCGCCGCCACTCATGGGCGACTTGCGCTGTACGGACTCGCGCGCCTTGCGGGCAGCCACACGGGCGGTGGCAGCCAATATCACTTTATCTACAATCAGTTTGGCTTCCTTGGGATGCTCTTCCAGGTAGTTGGTGAGGGCTTCGCCCACGGCCTGGTTGACGGCGCCGCTTACTTCGCTGTTGCCCAGCTTAGTCTTGGTCTGTCCCTCGAACTGGGGCTCGGACACTTTGACGGAGATAACGGCGATGAGTCCTTCGCGGAAGTCTTCGCCCGATATTTCCACTTTGGCTTTTTCGAGCTGCTTGGCGCAGGTTTCTTCGCCGTACTTCTTCAGTACACGGGTCAGCGCAGCACGGAATCCGGCTTCGTGTGTTCCGCCTTCCTTGGTGTTGATGTTGTTGACGTAGGAATGGAGGTTCTCGCGGTAGCCGGTGTTATACATGATGGCGCACTCGATGGGCACGCCGGCTTTTTCGGTGTTCAGGTAGATGACGTCGTTGAACAGGGGTATGTTGTTGCTGTTCAGGTAGCGGACGAACTCTTTCACGCCTTCTTCCGAGTGGAATACTTCGCGGATAGGGTTGCCGTCTTCGTCTTTCTCGCGGAGGTCGGTCAGCGTGATGCGGATACCTGCGTTGAGGTATGCCAGTTCGCGCAGACGTGCCTGCAAGGTAGAGTATTTATAGGTGGTGACGGTGAAGATACTTCCGTCGGGCCAGAAGGTCTGTTTGGTTCCGGTGAAGGCGGGGTCGCATGTGCCTACTTCCTTGACGGGGTAGAGGGGCTTTCCGCATTCGTATTCCTGCTGATAGATTTTTCCGTTGCGGAATACTTGTGTGGTCATGTGCGTGGAGAGGGCATTGACGCAGGATACGCCGACGCCGTGCAGACCGCCTGATACTTTATAGGAACCTTTATCGAACTTTCCGCCGGCGTGGAGCACGGTCATTACCACTTCGAGTGCCGATTTCTGTTCTTTCTCGTGGAAGTCGACGGGGATACCTCGTCCGTTGTCTTGCACGGTGATGGAGTTGTCTTCGTTGATGGTTACTTCGATGTGGTCGCAGTAGCCGGCCATGGCTTCGTCGATGGAGTTGTCTACTACCTCATAGACGAGGTGGTGCAGACCGTTTTCGCTGATGTCGCCGATGTACATGGCGGGACGCTTGCGTACGGCTTCCAAGCCTTCGAGGACTTGGATGTTACTGGCCGAATAGTTGTTCTCGCCGTTTATCTTTTCTTCTTCTGTCATATTGTATTTTCCTTATTGTAATAACAGAGCAAAGTTAGTGAAAATCTTTGAGATACAAAAAAAGGCGAGATTAAAAAATCTCGCCTTTCTGTATCTTTTGTTTGTACTCAATCAGCTTAAGTCAGCTTGTTGATGTAGAGAGCCAACTTCGACTTCAAGTTATTGGCTTTGTTTTTGTGGATGGTGTTGTTCTTAGCTAACTTATCCAGCATTTTTGCAACGAGCGGAAGCATGGCAGTAGCCTCTGCTTTGTCAGTAGTTGCGCGAAGTTTTCTAACAGCATTTCTCATGGTCTTGCCATAGTATCTGTTGTGAAGTCTTCTCTTCTCTTCCTGTCTGATTCTTTTCAGTGATGATTTATGATTTGCCATCTCGACTAATCTTTTTTTAATTCGTTTATCTTTTTATTTAGTAGCCCGTGGGGGAATCGAACCCCCCTTTCAAGAATGAAAATCTTGCGTCCTAACCGATAGACGAACGGGCCATCCTTTTGTCGAGCGTTTCCGCTCTTAGCGAGTGTCTTTGTTTCTCGTTTGCGGATGCAAAGGTAGAAACTATTTTTGAATTACCAAAACATTCGCAAGAAATTTTTCGAAGTTTTTTGTTTGAAATACTCGCAAACCGCGTGTAATATATTGTAAATCAAATAAATAGACGGTGATAAAATTTTTATGGGAAAATGCATTTTTCTTTTGCCCAACTGTGGAAAGTGGTGGAAAATGGGGCTGGCGGGTTGGTGGAAGCTGTAGGGATGGTATGAAGGGGGCAGGAGTGGCTTTTCTACTATGCTTGTATGGCTCGCGAGCCGTACAAGTGTCTCTCACGAGCCGTGCAAGTGTCTCTCAAAGGGTGCCCGTGGCGGGTGTCTGGAGGGGGTAGGATGGCGAAGAGATATTTGGATGCATGGCACGTGAAGCAAAAGGATTTTTTTGTAGATTTGCCTTCGGAAAGGAGAGATTGGTATGCTACAGAAGACTCGTGGAATCGTGTTGCGCACGTTGAAGTACAAGGACAGTTCGCTCATTGCGGACGTTTATACCGAGGTGTCGGGACGCACGTCGTTCCTGCTGCCCGTGTCGCGTTCGCGCAAGGCGCCCGTGAAGACGGCTTTGTTTCAGCCCCTGGCGATGGTGGAACTGGAAGCGGACTATCGGTCGAACGCTACTATGTATAAGGTAAAGGAGGCAAAGTCGTTCTATCCTTTCTCGTCGCTGCCGTTCGATCCTTACAAGTCGGCCATTGCTTTGTTCTTATCCGAGTTCCTGTGTCGTGCCTTGCGCGAGGAGGCCGAAAACCGTCCGCTGTTTGCCTATCTGCAGCATTCGGTTGTTTGGCTGGACGAGTGCCGTGGCGGCTTTGCCAATTTTCATCTGGTTTTTCTGATGCGCCTGTCGCGCTTCCTAGGTCTGTACCCCAATCTGGAGCATTATGCCGAGGGCGATTATTTCGACCTGCAGGCTGCCTGCTTCACTTCGCTGCGTCCGCAGACACACTCGCATTACATTGGTCCGCAGGAGGCCGCGCGTCTGCGGCGTCTGATGCGTATGAACTACGAGACGATGCACCTGTTCGGCATGAGCCGTACCGAGCGTGCCCGCTGTCTGTCCGTCATCAACGACTATTATCGTCTGCATTTGCCTGACTTCCCCGAACTGCGGTCGCTGGAGGTGCTGAAGGAGCTGTTCGACTGAGCGTGTCTGTGCGTGCTCTGCACCGGTTGTACGCCCGCAACAGTAGTGGTAGGGATAAAAAGAAAGAGGATGCAGGACGAATCCTGTATCCCCTTTCCGTAAAACCGACGGGCCTGCCAGCCGGCAAGCACCGCCTTGTTCGTTTTATCCCAGCAGTTCTTTAACTTTGGCCGAGATGGCACGTCCTTCGGCCAGTCCGGCCAGTTTCTTGCTGGCTACGCCCATCACCTTACCCATGTCCTTGCCACTGGTGGCACCTACTTCGGCGATGATTTCCTTCAGGGCAGCTTCCAGTTCTTCGGCACTCATCTGCTTGGGCAGATAGGCTTCCATGACTTTCACCTGTGCCAGCTCGCCTTCGGCCAGGTCCTGACGGCCTTGCTGAATGTAGATGTCGGCAGCGTCCTTGCCTTGTTTCACCAGTTTCTGGATGATTTTCAGGGCAGCGTCGTCTGTCAGGGTATCGTTGGCTCCCGGTGCTGTTTTAGCTTCGAGGAATACTTTCTTGATGTTTCTCAGAGTTTCCAAAGCCACTTTGTCTTTGGCCTTCATTGCGTTTTTAATGTCTTCGCTGACTTTGTCGAATAAATCCATGATATTGTGTCTTTTTAAGTTTCTACGTTTCTCTATTTTATTCTTTCTTACGGAAAATCATTTCAACCACTTTCACTCCCCCCTCTCCTTGGGAGAGGGGTCAGGGTGAGGCATCAGAAGGTAATAATTCCTCCGTCGTTTCCTCCCGTCTCCTGTGCGGCCTCGGTGGCCTGCTGCACGGCAGTTTCGGCTTTGCTCTTGATGCTGTTCAGCGTACTCTTGTCGCGCTGGTAAGTCGGCGTGCTTTCCACCATGCTGATGATGTCGGCGTTGTCCAGGTCCTCGGGTGCGAAGATGTAGATGTGGCGGCGGCGCGTACGCTGGCTACGGCTGTTGGCATTGCTTCCGTAGTAGCTTTCGCGACGCATACGGCGCTGTTCTTCCTCTTCTTCGAGTTCGGCCAGGCGTTGTTGTTCTTCGGCCGAACGTTGGCTGACGCGCTCGTCCATCTCCTTCATGTGAATGTCCTGTATACCGAATCCGGTAGCCAGCAGGGTGATTTTCACCTTTCCTTCGAGCGAGTTGTCTATGGCCATACCGAATTTCGTTTCGAAGTCGCGGTTGAAGCGGTTCATGAATTCCTTCACTTCTTCCATCTCGCTCATCATCAGTTCGTGTTCGGCGCTGTACGAGATGTTGAGCAATACCTTCTTGGAGTTGAAGATGTCGTTTTCGTTCAGCAGCGGCGAGTGTTGTGCGTTCTTGATGGCTTCGCTCACGCGGTTCTCTCCCTCGCCGTAGCCGGTACTCATGATGGCCACTCCACCGTCCTTCATCACGGTTTTCACATCATTGAAGTCGAGGTTGATGATGCCTCGCATGGTGATGATTTCGGCAATGCTTTTGGCGGCGATCAGCAGTGTGTCGTTGGCTTTGGCAAAGGCACTCGTCACCGAGAGGTCCGGGTAGATTTCGCCCAGTTTCTCGTTGTTGATCACCAGCAGGGCATCGACGTGCTGGCTTATCTCCTCTACACCGTCCAGTGCCTGGTCGATCTTCTTGTCGCCCTCCCAGCGGAAGGGGATGGTAACGATACCTACGGTCAGGATGTCCATGTCCTTGGCAATGCGGGCGATGGTGGGGGCAGCTCCGGTACCTGTTCCTCCACCCATTCCGGCGGTGATGAATACCATCTTCGTACCGTCGTTGAGCATGTCTTTTACTTCGTTGATGCTTTCTTCGGTTGCCTCCTTAGCCTTTGCCGGACGGTTGCCAGCTCCCAGGCCTTCGTGCCCCAGTTGCAGTTTGACGGGCACGGGCGACTCTTCGAGGGCCTTGCGGTCGGTGTTGCACACCACGAAAGCTACGTCGTGTATGCCTTCCCGGTACATGTGGTTGACGGCATTGCCGCCTCCGCCTCCTACACCGATCACTTTAATGATTTTCGGCGAATCGGTCGGGAAATCGAATTGTACTATATCTTCCATAACTATGAATGTTTCTTGTTATCACCCTTATTACTTCATGTCCTCGTCCGAGAAGATTTCGTTGGACAGCTTGTTGAAGGTTTTTTCGAACCAGCTGGGACCGTCTTTTTTCTTCTTCTTTTTGGCCTCTTTCTCCAGCCGTTCTTTTTCCTTGCGCTCGCGTTCTTTGCGTTCGCGCTCTTCCTTTTCGCGCTGTAGCTTGGCGATTCGGGCTGCTTCTTCCTGTTTCTTCAGTTCTTCGTCGTTGCTGAACATGTCCGCTGTGCTGTTGGCGGTTGCTGTTTGCGCGGGGCGCGGAATCTCCTGTAAGCAGCAGTTTTCGTTTCCGGCAGCCAGCAGACCAAGCAGTGTATTCTGAGTACCGTTCTTCTTCAGTACGTCGCTGAAGCCGTGAATGGTCTCGTGAACGAATCGGGCAGTCTTGACCTTCTCCATCTTGCTTTGTTTGCGGAAGGCTTCTTCCAGATGCTTCAGGTTCGAGCCTCCGCCGGTCAGGATGACACCGGAGAAGAGCTTGTCCTCGTAGCCGGAAAGTTGCAGCTGGTTCCATACGTTGGCCAGTATTTCCTCAGTACGTGCGCCGATGATGTTGTTCAGAACGTTCAGTTCGATGCTACGTCCGTCTTCTGTCTGGCAGGTGGCAGGCGTTTCGGCTCCTTCTTCCTCCTCGTAGAGGGCATCGCCGTATTGCAGTTTCAGCTTCTCGGCATCTTCTTCCTCCATCTGCAGGGTAGTGATGTCGCGCGTGATGCTGTTTCCGCCCAGGGGCAGTACGCTGAGGTAGCGCAGGATGTTGTTCTTGTAGACAGAGACGGTAGTGGTGTCGGCACCGAAGTCTACCAGTGCGCAACCCGACCGCATTTCGTTTTCCGTCAGTACGGCTTTGGCCAGTACGAGGGGCGAAATGAGCAGGTCGGCTATTTCAATCTTGGCCTGTTCGAAGCTGTGCTCCAGGTTCTTCTTGAGCGTGGCCCGTGCCACGATGTTCAGGAACTGCCCGGTAATACGCTTTCCCGTAACTCCTACGGGGTCGGCCTGTAGGGTATTGTCTATTTTATACTCTTGCGGGGCGACATCCAGTACGCTCATGTCGGCTAAGGGGACTTCGAGGTTCTCGTCGCAGATGCTGTCGATGAGTTCCTGCGAGATGATGCCCTCCTCTTCCAGCGTACGGCTTACCGCATTTGCTACTGTGCGTAGCGACTGTCCGCCGATGCCTACATACACTTTGGCAATAGAGTTGTTGAGCTGGCTTTCCAGCTTGTTGATGATGGAAGTCAGTGCCTGGGCTGTCTTATCAATGTTGTAGATGACTCCCTTGTGTATAAACTGGGATGCCTCTTCGCGTGCATAAGCCAACACCTGGATGCTTCCGTCACTGTTCTTCTTGCCGGCGATACCGGATATCTTGGAAGAACTCAACTCGATGGCGGCGATAAAATCTGTTGTTGCCATATTTGATGTATTTAGTTTATTTCTTCGTACAAATTATCTGATTCCCGAATTCAACGTTTATTCGGGAGTATTTGTTCCAGCCTACCTGGTTCAGTGCCTTCTCGTAGAAAGCCTTGACCCGTTTCAACTTGTTCTCGTAATTGTCCAGCCGGCCGAGGTAGATGAGGTGGTCGCCTACCCGCGGCACCAGTTCGACGTTTCTGCCCAGCAGTACGTGAATCTGTTCGACCTGTGCATTCCAAAAGGAATTGTTCTGCAAAAATACAGCAAACTTGTATAAATCCCTCATGGCAAATGACTTTTCTATACTTCCGGTAGCTACGGCAAGGTGCGCCACGCACTTGGCGTGGGGAGGCATCACGGTTCCTTTGTTGTCCAGGTAATAGTTTTCGCCGTTGTCGCTCATGACGCGCAATACGGGAATGCGCTGGGTGACCTCAACGCACAGCTTGCCGCTGGGTGTCTTGTAGCATTCGGCCCGGTCGATAAGGGGATGCTTGGACAACTCTTTCTCTACGGTTTTGGTGCGTATGCGGTCCAGTTTCTTCCCGATGGGGCTGATGCCTTTCTTTTCAAGCATGCTGATTACTTCCTTCTGGGTGATGAATCCGGCATAGGCAGTGTCCTGAATGATGAGCTGTATGTCGTGGCACACCTGTCCTTCCGGCTTCCGGTTGAAAGCTGTGATGGCCATCACCAGATAGGCTGTGATGAGCAGCAGGACGATGGAAAGTAAAATACGCTTTATCATAACCTGGGTATTAATGGAGTATCTTGATTATCTCGGGTATATAGTTGTCGAGGTCGCCGGCACCCAATACGATGACCACCTGGAAGCTCTTCGTCGCAAGGAAGTTGAGCAGGTCTTTCTTAGGGCAGATGTACTTTTCGATGCCCGGTCGCAGGTTGTCGTAGATGAGCTGGCTGCTGACACCGGGGATAGGCTCTTCGCGCGCCGGATAGATTTCGGTCAGGATGACTTCGTCGAGCAACGAAAGGCTGTCGGCAAAGTCTTTGTAGAAATCGCGCGTACGCGTATAGAGATGGGGCTGGAAGATGGCTGTAATCTTCCGGTCGCTGTAGAGTTCGCGGATGGACTTCACGCTCTGGGCTATCTCGGCGGGATGGTGGGCGTAGTCGCTCAGCAGTACCAGACGGTCGGTCTTCAGGCGGAAGTCGAAACGGCGATCCACTCCGCCAAAGCTGGCCATGCCCTGACGGATTTCTTCGTCGGTAGCACCGTTGAGGTGGGCCAGCGCCATGGCTGCCACGCCATTCTCGATGTTGATGCTGACAGGAACTCCGAGTCGTATGTCGTTGATGCGCGTGTCGGGGGCAACGAAGTCGATGACGATTTCACCGCCGCCGATGCGTATGTTTTCGGCATGGAAGTCGCCTTCGGTGCGCGAGTAGGTGTAAGTACGTACACCGGGTTGCACATCGGGCTTCATCTCCAGTCCGGTATGGATGATCAGTGCGCCGCCCGGTTGGATGAGGGTGGTGTAGTGGCGGAAGCTTTCGAGGTAGGCTTCCTTGGTGCCGTAGATGTCCAGATGGTCGGGGTCGGTAGCGGTGATGACGCTCATGTAGGGCGAGAGCCAGTGGAAGGAACGGTCGAACTCGTCGGCCTCGATGACGGTGTAGGGACTGTCGGCCGAGAGCAACAGGTTGGTGCCGTAGTTTTTCGAAATACCTCCTAAGAAAGCGGTGCAGCCTACGTGCGACTGGTGGAGCAGGTGTGCGGCCATGGTGCTGGTAGTGGTCTTACCGTGGGTGCCGGCCACACACAGTGCTTTGCTGCCGCGCGTGATGAGGCCCAGCACTTGGGCACGCTTGTGTATCTCGAACCCGTTCTGGCGGAAATAGGCCAACTCGTGGTGGTCGTGCGGAATGGCGGGGGTGAAGACAACCAGTGTGGTGTCCTTGTCCTTGCAGGCCTGGGGTATCAGGTCGGCGTTCTCTTCGTAGTGTATCTGTGCGCCTTCTACGATGAGGCGTTCGGTCAGTTCGCTGGGCGTACGGTCGTAGCCGGCTACGGTCTTGCCTTTCGACAGGAAGTAGCGTATCAGGGCGCTCATGCCGATGCCGCCTGCGCCGACGAAGTAAACCGACTTTATGTTTTCTATATTCATTGTCTGTATGTCTTTAGGTTGTTGTTATGCGTTATCTGCCAGTTTCAGTACTTCTTCGGCGATGCGTCGGGCAGAGTCGGGCAAAGCCAGCCGGGCAATGTTGCTGCTAAGTGCTTGCAGGCGGTTGTCGTCGGCCACGGTTTCGAGGGCGGTGGGGATGAGTTTCTCCATCGCTTCGGCATCCTTGACGTAGAGGGCCGCATCCTTGTTGACCAGCGCCAGGGCGTTCTTCGTCTGATGGTCCTCGGCCACGTTGGGCGAGGGCACCAGTATGACGGGCTTGTGCAGCAGACAGAATTCGGAGATGGAGCCTGCTCCGGCACGCGAGATGACAAGGTCGGCCAGCGTATAGGCTTTGGCCATGTCCTTGATGAAGTCGGTGACGTACAGGTTGGGGATGGCCGTGATGTGGGGATGGCGCACGGCTTCGCCCGTGAAGGCGACAATGGCCTGCTTCACCTGCTCGATGTATATTTTTCCGGTCTGCCAGATGAACTGGATGTCGGGATGTGCGCGCATCGTTTCGAGGGCGGCTGTCAGTGTCTGGTTGATGGTGCGTGCGCCCAGGCTTCCGCCCAGTATCAGGATGGTCTTCTTCGCCGGGTCGAGGCCGAACAGGTCGGCAGCTTCCTGGCGGGTGATGGAGTGCCCGAAGAGGTTCTGCCGTACGGGGTTGCCGGTCATGATGATTTTATCGGCCGGGAAGAACTTCTCCATGCCTTCGTAAGCCACGCAGATTTTGCGCGCCTTCTGGGCCAGCAGCTTGTTGGTGACGCCGGCGTAGGAATTCTGCTCCTGTATCAGGGTGGGGATGCCCATCATGCCGGCGGTCTTCAGCGTGGGTCCGCTGGCATAGCCACCTACGCCTACGGCCACCAGGGGCTTGAAGTCTTTGATGATTTTACGTGCCTTCCACTGGCTGCGTGCCAGCTTCACCAGTACGGCGAAGTTCTTCCACAGGTGTTTGCGGTCGAATCCGGCCACGGGCAGTCCGATGATTTTGTATCCGGCATCGGGCACGCGCTGCATCTCCATGCGTCCTTCGGCGCCTACGAACAGTATTTCGGCTCCGGGGCGCAGTTCCTTGATGGCATTGGCTATGGAGACGGCGGGGAAGATGTGGCCTCCCGTGCCGCCGCCGCTGATGATGATATGAGGATGTTCGTTCATTTCGTCTGAAGTATTAATAGATTGTTGTATGTTATTCGAATTCAGCATCGCTGTTCAGGGCTTTCGAGGTAGGGTCGGCCGCCGTCTGTGCATCGCTGGAGGGCGATGGCTCGGGGGCAGCTCCGGTACCGGCATCGACCAGCAGCGGAATCTGTGCGTCGTGCTGTTTCTGTTCTTCCAGCTTGGCAGTGTAGCGGCTCACGCTCAGTATCATGCCGATGTAGGCACAGTTGATGAACGTCGAGGTTCCACCCTTGCTGATGAGGGGCAACGGCTGTCCGGTGACGGGGGCCAGTCCGACAGCTACCATCATGTTGAACATGGCCTGCGTGACCAGCAGCAGGGCGATGCCCATGATGAGGAATGCCGGAAAGGTGCGGTCGCACTTCTTCGCGATGCGTCCTACGCGTACCAGCAGGCAGATGTAGAGGAAGACAACTACGGCGCCGCCTACCAGACCCAGCTCTTCGATGATGATGGCGAAGATGAAGTCGGAAAAGGCCTGGCTCAGGAAGTCGCGCTGCACGGAGTTACCCGGTCCCTTGCCTATGACGTGGCTCGTAGCCACAGCAATGCGGGCGTGGGCTACCTGTCCGTCGCCGTCGATGTCGAACTTGGCGGCGGGCACTTCTTCCTTGCTGGCAAAGTCGGCGATACGCGACTTGACGGTGGTGAAGCGGTGGCCCATCGGAATTTTCTCAAGAGTCTTGTCGGGCGTGGCCAGCAGGAACGACACGAATACCACCAGGAAGGCGGCGATGCCTCCGCCCAGCAACAACAGCTTCTTGGCCTGGACGCGTCCGATGAACATCATCAGGTAGACGGTGCCGAAGAGCAGCATTCCCGTGGAGTAGTTTTCGGGCAGGATGAGGCCGCACACGATGCACGTGATAATCATGATTCGCTTGAAGGCCTTCGGGCTGGCTCCGTTTTCGTCCTGACCCTTCGACAGAATGAAAGCGGTGACTATGACCACGGCCATCTTGGCTATCTCCGAAGGCTGGAACTGGATGCCCATGAACGTCATCCAGCGGGCGGCACCGTTGACGCGGTCGCCCGTGACGAAACCCATCAGCATGACGAAGGCCAGCAACCCGATGGAGAGCGGCAGCAGGAACACGGGGAACACCTGGAACCACTTGTAGGGAATGTTGTGAACCAGTACCACGATGACTGCTCCCACCATCAGCAGGATGCTGTGCTGCGTGATGGGTGCCCAGTGGTCGCCGCTTTTGTAGGTCAGCGTACTGGCGGCACTGAACACTTCGATGATGGAGATGAGACAAAGAAAGAGGAAGATGATCCAGATGACCTTGTCTCCTTTGAATATGCTTTTTAGTAAATCCACGTTAGTCGATAATTGAGTTATATGGTTTCTACAGTTTCGTTGTTGCTCCGGGCGGCTTTTGAGGCCTCTCAGGAGGTGTCTGGCAGGGTGTCCGAGCCGTGCAAGTGTGGCTCGTGAGCCGTGCAAGTGTTTCTCGCGAGCCGTACAAGTGTCTCTCACGAGCCGTACAAGTGTCCTGCAAACGCATGTCCGGCAGTCCTTCCGGAGGATGCCGTCGGGCATCCTTCAGCCGGTGTGGAATGCATGTTCAGGGATTACAGTTCGCGGACGTACTTCTTGAACTGGTCGCCGCGGTCTTCGTAGCTCTTGAAGAGGTCGAACGAGGCGCAGCAGGGGCTCAGCAGCACGGTTTCACCTTTCTTGGCCAGGCGGAAGGCAGCTTCGACGGCATCCTTCATGCCCGTCTGCACGTCGGCTACGGGCAGGCCCAGCCGGTCGAAGAAGTCGTGCAGCTTCTCGTTGTGCAGGCCCAGGTAGACCAGCGCCGAACACTTCTCGCGTACCAGGTCTTCGATTTCGGTGTAATCGTTGCCCTTGTCCTTGCCGCCTAGGATGAGGACGGTCTTCGTGGTCATGCTCTGCAGGGCATACCAGCAGGAGTTGACGTTGGTGGCCTTCGAGTCGTTGATGAAGTGTACGCCGCGCACGTCGCAGACTTTTTCGAGTCGGTGCTCCACGCCCTTGAAGTCGGACAACGCCTTGCGGATGTATTCCTTCTTGATGCCCGCCAGATTGGCCGAGATACCGGCTGCCAGCGAGTTGTACAGGTTGTGCGTGCCGCGCAGCGCCAGTTCTTCCTGCTCCATGTTGAAGGCGATGGGAGCGTTTATCTCTACTTCGCCGTCTTCCACGTAGGCGATGGCTCCTTCTTCCTTGACGGCCGAGAAGGGGTACAGATGCGCCTTCAGTCCGTGCTTGGCCAGTTCGCGCTTGATGATGGGGTCGTCGTTCCAGAAGACGAAGGCATCGTCGGGCGTCTGGTTCTGCGTGATGCGGAATTTGGCATCGACGTAATTCTGCATGCAGTGGTCGTAGCGGTCCAGATGGTCGGGGGTGATGTTCATCAGCACGGCGATGTTAGCGCGGAACTTGTACATGTTGTCCAGCTGGAAGCTGCTCAGCTCGATGACGTAATAGTCGTGCTGCTCGGTGGCTACCTGCAGGGCCAAGCTGTTTCCGATGTTTCCGGCCAGACCGACGTTCAGCCCTGCGCTCTTGAAGATGTGGTAGATGAGCGAGGTGGTCGTGGTCTTACCGTTCGAACCGGTGATACAAATCATTTTGGCATCGGTATAACGTCCGGCAAACTCTATTTCGGAGATGACGGGGATGCCTTTTTCCTTCAGTTTCAGAATCAGGGGGGCGTCGTTGGGGATGCCGGGGCTTTTCACCACTTCATCTGCGTTCAGAATCAGCTCCTCCGTGTGGTGTCCTTCTTCCCAGGCAATGTCGTACTTGTTCAGCAGCTCCTTGTATTTGTCTTTGATCGCGGACATGTCGGAAACAAACGTATCCAGTCCCTTCACCTTGGCCAGTACGGCAGCACCTGCGCCGCTTTCGCCGGCTCCTAATACTACAATCCGAGTTCTCTTTTCCTTTTCCTCCCCGGCAGGGAGAGCGGTAGAGTTACTTCTGTCTGTACAATTACTTTCCTGTTTCATATCTTGTTCTTCTAATGTTCAGTTTTTGTTTTTTCTGTCTCTCAGTCACCTTCTCCCCTCCCTTTGGGGGAGGGGTTGGGGGAGAGGCCTTTTATCTTATCTTCAGTGTAATGATGGTGATGGCTGCCAGCACGATGGTTACAATCCAGAAGCGGACGGTGATCTTCGATTCATGGAACAGCTTTTCGGGGCTCTTGAAGACTACGCTGCATCCCGGTTCTACCAGACTCATGCTGGTGCGGAAGTGGTCGTGGATGGGCGTACGCTTGAAGAGGCGTTGTTTCACTCCCTTCCGTTTGCCTGCTTTGTAGTAGACGCGCTGCAGAATGACAGAAAGATTCTCGACCAGGAACACGCCGCACAGAATCGGGATAAGCAGTTCCTTGTGGATGATGATGGCAAACACGGCGATGATGCCGCCGATGGTCAGACTGCCGGTATCGCCCATGAAGACCTGTGCCGGGTAGGCGTTGTACCACAGGAAGCCTATCAGCGCACCGATGAAGGCGCAGATGAAGATAACCAGTTCTTCCGAGCCCGGTATGTACATGATGTTCAGGTAGCCGGCATACTCAATGTGGCTTGATACGTAAGCCAATATGCCCAGCGTTACGCCGATAATGGCCGAGTTTCCGGCTGCCATGCCGTCCATGCCGTCGTTCAGGTTGGCACCGTTGCTCACAGCCGTCACTACGAAGATGGTGACCAGCACGAACAGCACCCATCCTGCGGTCTGTGCGTGTTCGCCCAGAAAGCCCATCAGGTCGGCATAGTCCAGGTTGTTGCTCTTGAAGAAGGGGATGGTGGTCTGCGTCGCCTTTATCTCTTTGGCGGCATGCACCACTTCCACCTGTCCGTCGGGCTGGGGGATTTCGATGTTTTCGCGTATCACCACTTGTGGACTCAGGTACAGTGTCAGTCCAACGATGAGGCCCAGACCTACCTGACCGATGATCTTGAACTTGCCGTGCAGGCCTTCCTTGTCTTTCTTGAAAATCTTGATGTAGTCGTCGGCAAATCCGAGCGAACCCAGCCATACGGTCGTAATCAGCATCAGCACCATGTAGATGTTCTCCAGTCTGCCCAGCAGCAGGCAGGGGATAAGTATGGCAAAGATGATGATGACGCCTCCCATGCTCGGCACACCCACTTTGTTCACGCCAAAGGGGTCGATGCTGGCATCGCGCTGTGTTTCGGTGATTTGTTTCCGCTTCAGCAGGTCGATGAACTTGTCACCCCAGATACTCGAAATGAGCAGGGCCAGAATGACAGCCATCAGCGAGCGGAACGACGTGTAGCCGAACATACCCGCGCCGGGGAAGTCGTATTTGTCCAGCCATTGGAATAAATAATACAGCATATCAGTCTTTTAGTTTATCAGTTTCTATATTTATCAAAGTTTCCCATTGTTCGTTTTTCGAAGCTGGCCTCCGTTTCCTTTTTCCTTAGGAGAGGGGCAGGAGGAAGATGCTTTACTCGCCGTTCATGATTCGGGTTACTTCCTCCTTATCGTCGAAGTGATGTTTTACGCCCTTCACTTCCTGATAGTTTTCGTGTCCCTTGCCGGCGATGAGGATGACGTCGCCCGGTTGTGCCAGCATGCAGGCCGTCTTGATGGCGTCGCGGCGGTCGACGATGCTGATGGTTTTCTGCATGTCGTCCTTGTCGAGTCCGGCCAGCATGTCGTTGATGATGTCCTGCGGTTCTTCGAAGCGGGGATTGTCGCTGGTGATGATGACACGGTCGCTCAGTCGGGCCGATTCCTTGGCCATGATGGGGCGTTTGCCTTTGTCGCGGTTGCCGCCGGCACCTACTACGGTGATTACTTTTCCTTTGCCTTCCAGTACGCCGTGGATAGCGTTCAGCACGTTGACCAGTGCATCAGGCGTGTGGGCATAGTCCACAATGGCGGTGAAACCTTTGGGCGAGCGCACCGCGTCGAAGCGGCCGGCCACCGGGTGCAGGGTGCTCAGGGCCACCAGTACGTCTTCTTCCTTCTTGCCCAGCAATACGGCAGCGCCGAATACGGCCAGCAGGTTGGAGGCATTGAAACGTCCGATGAAGTGAACGGCTACTTCGTGGTTGTTGAAGTCGAGCAACATGCCTTCGAAGTGTGACTCCAGTACGCGGCCTTTGAAGTCGCTCAGGCTGCGCAACGAATAGGTGTATACCTGTGAGCGCGTGTTCTGTGTCATCACCAGGCCGTTCTTGTCGTCCAAGTTGGTCAGGCTGAATGCGCCTTTGGGCATGTCGTCGAAGAATTTCTTTTTGGCTTTGAGATAGTTCTCCACCGTCTTGTGGTAATCCAGATGGTCGCGCGTCAGGTTCGTGAAGATTCCTCCGGCAAAGCGCAATCCACTGATGCGTTTCTGTGCAATGGAGTGCGAGCTTACCTCCATGAAGGCATACTTGCAGCCACAGTCGGCCATCTCGCCCAGCAGACGGTTCAGTGTGATGGGGTCGGGGGTTGTATGTTCGGTGGGCACGGCACGGTCGTCGATGTAGTTGCACACGGTCGATATCAGTCCCACCTTATAGCCGAAGTAACGGAAGGTATGATATAATAAGGTAGCGATGGTGGTCTTTCCGTTGGTACCGGTTACGCCTACCAGCTCCAGTTTCGAGGTCGGGTCGCCGTAGAACAGGGTGGCAACCTTGCCGACAGCTTCTTCGCTGTCTTTCACCTGTATGTAAGTGATGCCTTCCTTGCGTTCGTCGGGTAGGTCTTCGCACAGGATGGCGACGGCTCCCTTCTCGATGGCGGCCGGAATATAGGCATGGCCGTCGGTCTGTGTGCCGTGCATGGCCATGAACAGGTGTCCGTCGGCTATCTGTCTTGAATCGATGTTTACTCCGTTTATTTCCGTTTCCGTACTTCCGATAATCTGTATCGGTTGTATCGTCTTAAGCAATTCGTTCAGTTTCATGTCTTTTGTTCTGATAACGGATAACGGGTTGTTTCCCGTTAGCTTGTTTATTCTATACCTTATTATATATACTGTCTTTTCTCTTTGTTGTTTCGGCTCTCCGGGCAGTTAGCTTTGCCTGAAGTTCCGGAATGCTTAGTTGTGCATGGTCAGCAGGATAGTCTGGCCTTTCACTACACGACTTCCGCCTGCAATGGACTGCCGCTTCACTCGTCCCACTCCGCTGATTCTTACCTTTAGCCCCTGTTTCTCCAGCAAGTAGACCGCATCCTTGGCTCCCATTCCGATGACGCTGGGCACGGTATTGTCTGCTATCTCTTGGCTTTGCAGGATAACGGCGCTGGGAGCTGCCTGAGTGTGTCCCCATACGTCAGTACCTTTCTTTCCGTCGGTTACCTCGCCCTGAACGGGTACATTCAGGCTGTTCAGTACGTACGAGGCTTCACGCAAGTCGCCGGCTTTGACCGGGGGAATCACGTTTGTGGTACTGTCTATTGCGTTGCTCAGGTCGAAGCGCAGGTTCTTGGCATATACCCTTTCGGCTATCTTGCTGAAAACACTGCCCGCCATCAAACCTCCCGAGGCCGGTAGTCCGGACTTCTGTATGGCGACGATGCAGCTATACTTCGGTGCTTCCGAGGGGAAGTATCCGCAGAAACTTACCAGATAGTTGGTGCGTCCGGTTTTGTATCCGGCTGCGCCTTGCGAAATCTGTGCGGTTCCTGTTTTCCCCGATACCGAGAACTGTTTGCTTCCTGCCGGTTTGGCCAGTCCTTCCGAAACGACTTTCCGCAGAATCTCACGAATTTGCGTGAGGGTATGGTCGGAGCAGATTTTCGGATTGATGACTTCGGTTGGGTACTCTTGGACAACTTCTCCGTCCTTTACGGCTGCCTTGACAAACTTGGGGCGTACCATTACGCCGTTATTGGCAATGGCATTGTAAAACGTCAGGGTATTGAGCGGTGGAAGCTGTGTTTCGTAACCGATACTCATCCAAGGCAGGGTAGTCTTGGCAAAGTAGCGTTCTTTGGGACCTTTTATGTTTGGCTTTCCCTCGCCGGGTATCTGCAAATGCAGGGGCTGGTCGAGGCTCATACGCTTCAGCCCGTCCACATACTTCTGAGGGTCGTCCTTGTAGTACTTGTCTATCAGGTACGATACACCTACGTTGGACGATACTTCCAGTATGCGTGTGACGTTGATCTTTCCATATCCTCCGCGATGCCAGTTATGGTCTTTCATTTTGCTGCCGTACATGTTCATAACACCATTGCCGGTATCTACTTCGGTGTCGGGCGTAATCTTTCCGTCTTCAAGGGCCACCATAATGGAGGCTGTCTTGAAGGTAGAGCCCGGTTCGAGCATGTCGCTGATGGCGTTGTTGCGCATTTCGTAGTAATTGCCGTCGCCGGCTTTCATCATGTTGACGATGGCTTTTACTTCGCCCGTCTGCACTTCCATCAGTACGGCTACACCTACACTGGCGTTGAGTTCCTTCAGTTTATCAACCAGTGCTTTCTCGCAAATATCCTGCATATCGACATCAATGGTCGAGATAATGTCGCATCCGTCTACCGGCGGCAGGTCGACGATGTTCAGGTACTTGTTCATCACTTTCTGGCGGTGTGTGATACCGTTGCGTCCTTTCAGCAGGGTATCGAAAGCCAGCTCAATTCCGTTCTTTGCTCCCTGAGCCGTGTCGGCGTAAAGGTCGCCCAAAGTTCGGGCTGCCAGCGAGCCGAAAGGTTTCTTGCGCTGGTTGAATATCTGTTCGTGGAAACCTCCCTTGTATTTGTTCATCTTGAATACAGGCAGCCTTTTGGCTTCCTTGTACTGGATGTACGAAATACGGCGGCTTCGGCTGGGCAGGATGTTATAGTTGCGGCTTTTCATCTTGCGCCCTTTCTTCAGATGGGCTTTAAACGTGGCGACAGAGTACTCCGGGAATATTTTGTTCAGCCCGATGCAGATGGAATCGAGGTTGGCATTCCAGACAGAGTCTTTGCGGTGTTGTTCTTTCTTTCTGCGCTTCTCGTCGCGTTCGCCCGTCATGAAGTCCATGAAGATCTTGTACTCGGGAAGCGAGCTGGCCATCAGTTTGCCGTCGGCGGAGAGAATGTTTCCGCGGTTGGGCTTGATGGTGACGTTCTCTTTGACGAAGCGGTCGGCCACATCCTGCCAGTACTGCCTCTCGGCGAACATGATGATGGCGCCTTTGGCAATAATAAATACTCCTATCACACCCATGATGAGCATGACGAAGAAGTAACGGGTCATTATGTTTCGTTTATTGACAGCCAATGTTGTTTAGTTTTTATCGTTCAAATGGAATATGTTTATTTGTTCTTTATCAGGTATGGCGGATTGGTCGAAGTTTGCAGGTCGCTTTCTTTGGTGGCGATGTATTCTTCGATTTTCGACTGCCGGCTTCTTTCCAACAACTCAGAACTGCGTGTCAATGCATCGTATTTGATGTCGATCAGTTCTTTCTTCAGCCGGTCAATTTCTATCAGCTGTTGTTGAGCGGCGTATCGGTTGTGGATATAGAAGATGACAAGCACCATGATGAGCACAATCAGCTTGCTCTGGCGGCGGAAGAAGTCAGCAGCCAGAATGTCGCCTCCGATGATGTTCTTCCATGCAGTGCGTCTTCGTATCTTTTCGTTCTTCTTTTCTTCTGTATGTTCGTTGTTGCCCATAATTGCTCCTTTCTATTTGTTATCGGCATTATCGGTCTTTTCTGCAATTCGCAGCTTGGCGCTTCTTGAGCGCGGGTTGCGTTCTATTTCGTCATCGTCGGGGACAATCACTTTGTTGTTGACCAGGCGGAACGGAGTCTTCACGTTACCAAAGAAGTCTTTCTCGGCTTTGCCTTCGACGTTGCCGGTCTTCATGATGTTTTTTACCATGCGGTCTTCCAGCGAGTGATAGGTGATGACTACGAGCCTTCCTCTGGGGCGCAGGGCTTCGGTAGCTGCGTAGAGCATCTCTTTCAGTGCTTCCATTTCCTGATTGACTTCGATGCGTAGTGCCTGAAAGACTTTAGCCAGTTCTTTCTTCTCGCGTTCCCGTCCGAAGAGAGGCTTGACGATATCGAGAAACTCGCCGATGGTCGAGATGGCCTGTGCACTGCGTGCCTTGACGAGGACCGATGCCAGTTTGCGGCTGTTCTTCAGTTCGCCATACAGGTAGAAGATGTTGGCCAGGCGTTCTTCGTCGTAGGTGTTGACAATGTCGGCGGCGGTTAGTCCGGCCCGTTTGTTCATGCGCATATCCAAAGCTCCGTCGAAGCGGAAGGAAAAGCCTCGTTCGCTGTCGTCAAAGTGGTGGGAGGATACGCCCAAGTCGGCCAATATCGCATCCACTTGCTCAATGCCATGATAACGCAGAAAGTTGTGCAGATAGCGGAAGTTGCTACGCACGAACGTGAAGTGCGGATTGTCCACAATGTTGCGCTCGGCGTCTTCGTCCTGGTCGAAACTCAGCAGACGGCCGCCTTCGCCCAGTCGTGAAAGTATTTCGCGCGAGTGTCCGCCTCCGCCGAATGTAACGTCGACATACGTTCCGTCGGGTCGTATGTTCATTCCGTCTACGCTGGGTTTCAGCAGTACCGGTATGTGATATGTCTGTTCTTCATTTGCCATTTCTTTTTCTCCTTTGCTTTGGGTTGGTGTGCTTTCAGGGCATTGGGTTCTGGTATTGGCTTTCGATTGCGTCTTCCGGCAGGCAGGCTTCGTCGCCCAGTACTTCCTGCAAGGCCTGGCTGAACTCTTCGGGCGACATGAATGGCTGTTCGGCCCGTTCCTTAGCCCAGATTTCGATGGTGTTGTCCATACCGATGAAACGCACGTCGCTTTGTATGCCTGCCATTTGCAGGTAGCGTTTAGGAATCAGGATGCGTCCGTTTCCGTCGGGCACTACGATTTCGGCATCGCTGACGAACTGGCGGAAGATGGCCTGTTGTCGTGCGTTCCACTTGTTCAGTCGCTGGCGGAGCTGGTTCTGGGTGCTGAACCACACGCTTTCGGGGTAGAGCACCAGGCAGTCCTGATAGACGTCTTTGCGCAACACGAGCCGTTCTTCGGAGGCGGCCTGAAGCTGCTTCCTGAAACCAGCAGGGATAAAGACTCTTCCTTTAACGTCTGCTTTAGCCTCGATGTTGCCTAAGAAACGTATCATATCTACCTTATTATAATAAGCGACTGTAAAAGTACACAATTCCCCACAATTCCCCACAATGTTTTAACCAAAATCTTTATAAGAAGTTTTCAACACCCTGTTGATGACTTATCCGTTTGAGAATGAAGAATATGCTGTATCCCTTTACTGGTGGGCAATCTGTGGGTTAGGGCATTGTGCGGATGGCTGTTGGGGAGTGGCGTAAAGTGGGGGAAAAAGAAAGAAGAGCTTAAGTGGAGTATGTTCCGCTTAGCTCTTCTTGTCGACACAACTAAAAATTTACGATGGTTATTTCATTTGCAGGCTGTGCCTGGCGTTGGCTGTTGCTAAATGTGTTGTTTGGCCAGTCGGCCCGCCCGGTTTGTTGCCATGGGCGAGCCGGCCAAACTTGAATATGTATGGAGAAAGATTGGGAAATCAGACAAAGTCCTTGAGGTCCTGCTGAAGCTTTTTGCGGGTGAAGAAGATACGGCTCTTCACTGTGCCAAGCGGCAGGTTCAGTTTTTCGGCTATCTCGCGGTACTTGAACCCTGCTACATGCATGGAGAAGGGGAGCTTGTACTCGCGTGGCAGCGTGTTGACGATGCGGTGCATTTCCTTCAGGTCGTAGGCGGCTTCGGTGCTTTCGAAGGCTGTGTCGCGCGGTAGGTTGAGGTGGTAGAGCTGGTCGGTCTGATCCACGAATGTCTGGTCGCGCACCACTTTGCGGTAGTTGTTGATGAAGATGTTCCGCATTATCGTATATATCCAACCCTTAAAATTAGTGTCGGGCATGTATTTGTCCTTATTGTCGAGTGCTTTGAGCGATGTCTCCTGCAGCAAGTCGTTTGCCTCCTCGCGGTCGGCAGTCAGTTTGTATGCAAAGCGCAAGAGCTCGTCTTGTATTCCTACTAAGTCGTTTTGAAATGCGATGCTGTTCATAAAATGTGCTTTGTTTTGGTTTTTACTTGTTCTTTCAGGTGATTTCTTGTGCAAGTTTACGAAACTTCTTTGGCTTGGGCCGACCGAAAACAGACATTATTAGGGGGAAAAACTATCAATTGATAGGTTTTATGTGAGTTTTGATAGATTTTGGGTGCAGTTTTCGGTTAAATGTTTGCAATTAATAAAAAAGATGAATTAATTTTGCGCACTCATTTCATTGTAAAGAAGAATGGCTGATGACTCTTTGTTTTTGATTGACATTGACAGAATTCTTCGGGAGAAAGCTCCGAAGCAGTCGAAGTATATACCTAAGTTTGTCGTCTCTTATCTGAAACACATTGTTCACCAGGATGAACTGAATGTCTTTTTGCGAGAGTCGAAAGACAAGGTTGGTGTGGATTTCCTGAAAGCCAGTCTCGACTTCCTTGATGCCACGATTGTGGTAGAAGGGAAAGAGAATCTGCCGAAAGACGGGCTTTGCACTTTTGTCTGCAATCATCCGCTGGGCGGACAGGACGGACTGGCGCTGGGCTACGTGCTAGGCTCGTTCTACGACGGCAAAGTGAAGTATATGGTCAACGACCTGCTGATGAATCTCCGCGGACTGGCTCCCCTTTGCATCCCTATCAACAAGACCGGACGTCAGGCGAAAGATTTCCCGAAGCTGGTGGAGGCCGGCTTTGCATCCGACAATCATCTGATAATGTTTCCCGCCGGGCTGTGCTCGCGGCGTCGCAACGGTGTGATCCGCGACCTGGACTGGAAGAAGACATTCATTGTAAAGAGTGTACAGTCGCACCGCGACATCGTGCCCATTCACTTCGAAGGAAGAAACTCCGACTTCTTTTACAATCTGGCCAACTTCTGCAAAGCTATCGGCCTGAAGTTCAACATTGCGATGTTGTATCTGGCTGACGAAATGCTGAAGAACCGCCACAAGACTTTCACCATCACCATAGGCAAGCCGATTCCCTGGCAGACGTTTGACAAGTCGAAGACGCCGACCCAATGGGCGCAGTATGTGAAAGACATCGTTTATAAACTGAAAATAGAGAATTAACAATAGAGTTAGGTAAAGAGAGATATGGAAGATATTATTGAACCTATCAGTAAGGAACTGCTGAAAGCGGAGTTGACCGAAGACAAGCGCCTGCGAATGACCAACAAGAGCAACAACCAGATTTATATCATCACGGCGCAAGACTCTCCCAACACCATGAAGGAGATTGGCCGTCTGCGCGAGATCGCATTCCGTGCGGCAGGCGGAGGAACCGGCATGTCGATGGACATTGACGAGTTCGACACCATGGAGCATCCTTACAAGCAGCTGATTGTATGGAATCCCGAAGCAGAGGAAATTCTGGGAGGTTACCGGTATATTTTGGGCACCGATGTGCGCTTCGACGAGCACGGAGCTCCTATTCTGGCTACTTCGCACATGTTCCACTTTTCGGAGAAGTTTTTGAAAGAGTATCTTCCTACCACGATCGAGCTGGGACGTTCGTTTGTGACGCTGGAGTACCAGTCTACACGTGCAGGAAGCAAAGGTCTGTTTGCTTTGGACAACTTGTGGGACGGGTTGGGCGCGCTGACTGTAGTAATGCCCAATGTGAAGTATTTCTTCGGCAAGGTGACCATGTACCCCAGCTACAACCGCAAGGGACGCGACATGATTCTGTACTTCCTGCGCAAGCATTTCGGCGATAAGGAGGGACTGATTGTTCCCATGGAGCCGTTGCAGTTGGAGTCGGACGAGAAGGAACTTGCCGCACTGTTCTGCAAAGACACGTTCAAGGAAGATTATAAGATTCTGAACGGCGAAATCCGTAAGCTGGGCTACAACATTCCGCCGCTGGTGAACGCTTACATGAGCCTGAGCCCCACAATGCGTATGTTCGGCACCGCCATCAACTACGGCTTTGGCGACGTGGAAGAGACCGGCATCCTGATTGCCGTCGACGAGATTCTGGCCGAGAAGCGTATGCGTCACATCCAGTCGTTCATCGAGAGCGAACCGGATGCGTGCCACCTGACTTCGGGGGTGAATAAACTGTTCTACCCCAGCAAGTAATAATGTAAGTAGAGGGGGTACTGACAGGCATCCCTTTGGTTTCAGTACACCCTTCTTCGCTTGTATTTAAGAAATAGTAGGCAGACTGTTGCCGTTTATCTTACGGTAGAGGTCGAGCGCAAAGACGTCGGTCATGCCCGAAATATAATCCAATACCGCCTGTATTCTTTCGTGGAATACAGGCGAATTTATTTTGTACTGGCTTGACACGCGGTTGATGAGCAACTGGGAGTAAGCCTTCTCCGGGGCACACACGGCGTCGGTCATCAGCTGGAGCAGGGTGCCGATGATGCGGAAACCGGCCAGCTCGATGTCGAGTACGTCGCGCGAGCGGTAGATGCGTTCGAACGAAACGTCGGCGCAGTGTTCGTAGGCCGAGGCGGGCAGGGAGTCGATGTGGCGGATGAGTGGTCCCTCGAACGTACCGGCCAGGATGGCCTGCTGGTTCTCCAAAAAGACGCGGGTACACTCGCGTATCAGTAGTCCGATGACGCACGAACGCAAGTAGGCTATCTGTTCGTTGGTGTCGCTCACTATCTGCAGGGTCTTCTGCATGCGTGCTTTCCGCTCGTCGGTGAAGAACGACAGCATCAGTGCCTGCGTCTCGGCCGTGGTCATGATCTTCAGCTTGTGGGCGTCCTCCAGGTCCATCATCTGGTAGCAGATGTCGTCGGCGGCTTCGACGAGGTAGACCAGCGGGTGGCGGGCATACTTCAGCGGAGCGTCGTTCAGCTTCTGCATGCCCAGCTCTTCGGCAATGCGGCGGAAGCTGTCTTCCTCGGTGGTGAAGAAGCCGAACTTCGACTTTTTGCCGGCCAGACTCGACGAGTAGGGGTACTTCACGATACTGGCCAGCGTAGAGTAGGTCAGCACGAAGCCGCCGCGGCGGCGTCCCTCGAACTGATGGGTGAGCAGACGGAAGGCGTTGGCGTTGCCTTCGAAGTGCGTCAGGTCGCTCCACTCGGCGTCGGTCAGACGGTCGCGCAGAGCCAGTCCGCCGCCTTCGGAAAAGAAGGTGGAGATGGCACGTTCGCCCGAGTGCCCGAAGGGCGGATTGCCCAGGTCGTGCGCCAGGCAGGCGGCAGAGACGATGGAACCGATTTCGGCCAAGAAGGTTTCGTGCAGTTCGGGCTGGCTTGCCAGCAGGGCGCGTGCCACGTCGTTGCCCAGCGAGCGTCCTACGCACGACACTTCGAGGCTGTGCGTCAGTCGGTTGTGTACGAAGATGCTGCCCGGCAGGGGGAATACCTGCGTCTTGTTCTGCAACCGCCGGAAGGGGGCGGAGAAGATGAGTCGGTCGTAGTCGCGCTGAAATTCCGAGCGGTTCTCGGGATGCTCGGAGTGATATTCTTCCAGTCCGAAGCGCTTGGCGGAGAGGAGTTGGTTCCAGTTCATCATGTTGCGTTCCTTATGTTTTACCGTCTGCAAATGTATCACTATTTTCCGACAGAAAAAATGCTTCCTTTCATTTTGACACTTTGTCGCGCCGGTCGCCTCAGATTCGCGTTTTTCGTCCGGAGGTGCGGCGCACCGGCTGTTTTCGAAGCGGAAACTGCTTATCTGTCTGTCGGATAGTATGGTAGCGAAATGCTTACAAATATTCTGGAGGCGAAAGATGCTTCTTGCCTTCGTTCAGTGCCCTCTTCGCATCCGTCGTCTGCTTTCTTCCCGAGCCGCACAAGCAATCCGGTCGAGCCACACAAGCATTTCAGCCGAGCCGGACAAGCGTTGCTCTCCTTCCGCACAAGCATTCCGGCGCAGTGTAGCATCGTTTCCGACGCATAGGTATGCACAATCCGGCTCTTTTTCGTGTATATTCATGCCCTTTTCTGCATATCGGCTGCTTCCGGTTTCCCTGCTTTGCAGGTTTTGTCGGAAGGCGTTGTTGCTGAAACGGGCGTTTTTCTGTCTTTTTGCTTGCTTTTGGTCTGGATTTTCGTCAGATTGATTTCTGGAACTCAGCCTTTGCCCGCGGCTTCGAACGTGTTTCTCATTATTTAACTGCAAAATTGTGTCCGTTTGCTTCAAAATCTGTATTTTTGCCCGTTAAAACGAGGCCTGCTTTTCGTCGTCATCCGTCGGTAGGGCAGGCGCCAAATACCGAACAAGAATATGCTGAACGTACAGATTATCAATAAATCGAAGCATCCGCTTCCGGCTTATGCCACTTCGCTCTCGGCGGGAATGGACATCCGCGCCAATCTGACAGAACCCATCACGCTGGCTCCCATGCAGCGCTGCCTGGTACCCACGGGGCTTTACATCGCCTTGCCTGCGGGCTTCGAGGCGCAAATTCGCCCGCGTAGCGGACTGGCCTTGAAGAAGGGCATCACTGTGCTCAACTCGCCCGGCACCATCGATGCCGACTATCGCGGCGAGGTCTGCATCATCCTTGTTAACCTGTCGGCCGAGCCTTTCGTCATCGAAGACGGCGAACGCATCGCCCAGATGGTGATAGCCCGCCACGAGCAGGCCGTGTGGCAGGAAGTGGAAGTGTTGGACGAAACAGAACGTGGAGCCGGAGGTTTCGGCCACACGGGCAAAAACTAACGAACAAACGTAGCATGAAACTCGGAATAAAAATATTGCTCGCGCTCTGGATGAGCGCCCTGTGTATGACTTCCTATGCCGCCATCGTAGGCGGACTGCCCGGCGGACTGGCGGCATCGGCTGCCATCGCAGGTGCTCACACCGCCGCCAACAAGAAGAAGCCCGACGCCAAAAAGCCGAAGAAGAAGCGCAACAAGCAGAAGCGTCAGGCCGAAGCCGCTCCCGTGCCCCAACTCACCGAGGAGCAGCAGCGCAAGTTCGACTACTACTTCCTCGAAGCCATCCGCCTGAAGCAGGCGGGCGACTACGATGCTGCCTTCGACCTGTTGCAACACAGTCTTGCCATCAATTCGCACGACGCTTCGGCCTTGTACGAGCTGGCTCAGTACTACCTCTACCTGAAGCAGCCCGCCCGTGCCACGACCACCATCGAACAGGCCGTAGCTGCCGACCCCGACAATTACTGGTACGCCCAGGCCCTGTCGCAGCTCTACCTGCAGCAGAACGAGGCCGAAAAGGCAACCGTCCTGCTCGAAGATATGGTGCAGCGCTTTTCCACCCGTATCGACCCTCTGTACAGCCTGCTCGAAATCTACAACCAGCAGGAAGACTACGACCGGGTGCTCGACGTGCTGAACCTGCTCGAACAGCGCATGGGCAAGAACGAACAGCTCAGCCTTGAGAAGTTCCGCATCTATCTGCGCAAGGGCGACAACAAGCGCGCTTTCGGCGAGATGGAGAACCTTGTGGCCGAATATCCCCAGGACCTGCGCTACCGCGTTGTGCTGGGCGACGTCTGCTTGCAGAACGGCAAGAAAGACGAAGCCTACGACATCTACCAGCAGGTGCTTGCCGAAGAACCCGACAACGCCATGGCCATGTACTCGCTGGCAAGCTATTACGAAGAAACGGGTCAGGACTCCCTCTACCAGCAGCAACTCGACTCCCTGCTGCTCAACCGCAAGGTGACGCCCGACATCAAGTCCAACATCATGCGCCAGCTCATCATCCGCAACGAGCAGGCCGACGGCGACAGCTTGCGCATCATCACCCTCTTCGACCGCATCATGCAGCAAGACCCCGACGAGCCCGACCTGCCCATGCTCTATGCACAGTACCTCCTGTCGAAAGGCATGAACCAACAGTCGCTCCCCGTGCTCAGACGCGTGCTCGATATCGATCCTACCAACACGGCTGCCCGTATGACACTTTTGGGCGAAGCCGTACGGCAGAACGACAATAAAGCTGTGGTCGACCTCTGCGAGGCCGGAGTAGAATCCAATCCCGATATGCTCGAATTCTACTTCTACCTGGCCATCGGCTACAACCAGGACAATCGCACCGCCGACGTGCTTTCCACCTGTCGGAAAGCACTGGAACGCGTCACCCCCGAAAGCAAGAAAGATCTCGTGTCCGACTTCTATGCCATCATGGGCGATGCCTACCACACCGACGGCATGACCGAGCAGGCCTATGCCGCCTACGACTCAGCACTGGTCTACAACCCCGACAACATCGTTGTGCTCAACAACTACGCCTACTACCTCTCGCTCGAACGCCGCGACCTCGACCGTGCCGAGGAAATGAGCTATCGCACCGTCAAGGCCGAGCCGGGCAATGCCACCTACCTCGACACGTACGCCTGGATTCTCTTCGAAAAGGGCAACTATGCCGAGGCACGCCTCTACATTGACGACGCCATGAAGAACGGCGGCGGGCAGAGCGAGGACGTCGTAGAGCATTGCGGTGACATCTACTACATGACAGGCGACGTGGACGGTGCCCTGAAGTACTGGAAACAAGCCCTCGACATGGGATGCAAGTCGCCCAAGCTGAAAGAAAAAATCGAGAAGAAGAAGTATATTCCTGCCGACTGATGCCATTGGCCGGCACCGGTCTGCTTCTTCCCGCCGATAATGAAACCATATATATCAACCGATAATATCCGAAACAATGACCGATAACACTTCCATTCTGCGTTCCGCTGCCGTGCGGACACCGTTCTTCACCGCCCGCCTCTGCCTGCGGCTGATGCTTCTTGTGTTGCTGACCGTAAGTCTGGCCGGCTGTAAGACCTCGCGCAAGGCCGAAAGCCATGGTGCACAGTCCCTCTGCCTGTCGTCGAAAGTCCGACTGACCATCCCCCACAAGGATGCCACGTTCACCGTAAGCGGCACCATGAAACTGAAGAGTGGCGAGCGTATGCAGCTTTCTTTCCTCATGCCTATCCTGCGCACCGAGGTAGCACGAATGGATATTACGCCCGATGAGGTGTTGCTCGTCGACCGTATGGGGAAACGCTACGTGCGTGTCACCCGTGGCGAACTTCGCGGCATGCTGCCCCGCAAGGCCAACTTCGAGAATCTGGAGAAGATGCTCTTCAAGGCTTCGCGTCCAGGTGCCAAGAACTGGATCGACGGCAAGGAGCTGGGGCTGAAAGACCTCGAAAAGTGTCGCATCGAGCTGACCGAGTTCTCCAACAAACCCATCAGTCTGACGCCCACCGAAGTTTCTTCCCGCTATCGCGAAGTGACGCTGGAAGAGCTGCTCGAAATGCTGCTCGATCTTTCCGCCTGAACCCAAGGCGGTCGCCGGAGTACTGAACAACGTTGAATTTATAAGTCCCTAACCGTTTCCGAAATGTCCCGAATACTGATTCTTCTCTTCCTCTTGTGCACCTGTGCATCGCCGCTTCTGGCTCAGTCGAACAAACTGATCAAGGAGCTGGAAAACAAGCGTGGCGACTTGCAGAAACAGATTGCCGAGACCGAAACCCTGTTGAAGTCTACCAAGAAAACCGTGGGCAGCCAGCTGAACGGCCTTGCCGCACTGACCGGACAGATAGAAGAACGGAAACGTTACATCCTCAGCATCAACCGCGACATGGAAGCCATCGAGCAGGAACTTTCCTCGCTCAACCGCCAACTCACTACGTTGCGCCGTCAGCTTAAGGAGAAGCGCCAGAAGTATGCCGCTTCCGTGCGTTACCTGTACAAGAACCGTTCGGTTGAAGAAAAGCTGATGTTCATCTTCTCTGCCGAAAACCTGGCACAAACCTACCGCCGTCTGCGTTACGTGCGCGAGTATGCCACCTACCAGCGTCTGCAAGGCGAAGAAATTCAGAAAAAGCAGCAACAGATTGCTGCCAAGCAAGCCGAACTGAAACAGGTGAAGCAGGCCAAGGAAAGTCTGCTGAAGGAGCGTGAAGCCGAAAAGGGAAAACTGGAGGCGCAGGAGAAAGAGAAACGCACCCTCATTGCCAATCTGCAAAAGAAGCAGCGCGGACTGCAGAACGAAATATCGCGCAAACGCCGCGAGGCCAACCAACTGAATGCCCGTATCGATCGCCTGATAGCCGAAGAGATAGAGAAGGCACGCAAGCGGGCCGAGGAAGAAGCCCGTCGCGAAGCTGCCGCACGCCGTAAGTCAGAGGGGACTAAAAGCGGCTCGTCGGGCACCAAGTCGAAAGCTGCTCCGTTGGAGCGGTTCAACATGAGCAAGGCCGACCGCGAACTGTCGGGCACCTTTGTCAGCAACCGCGGCAAGCTGCCCATGCCCATCACGGGTCCTTACCTCATCACCAGCCACTACGGGCAATACAGCGTCGAGGGGCTTCGCGGGGTGAAGCTCGACAACAAGGGTATCGACATCCAGGGCAAGCCCGGCGCACAGGCACGTGCCATCTTCGACGGTAAGGTAGCTGCCGTCTTCAAGCTAAACGGCCTGTTCAACATCCTTGTCCGCCACGGCGCCTACATCTCCGTCTATTGCAACCTTTCTTCAGCCTCCGTCAAGACGGGCGACACGGTGAAGACCCGTCAGTCGCTCGGTACCGTCTTCTCCGATGCTTCCGACGGCGGTCGCACCGTTCTCCACTTCCAGCTCCGCAAGGAGAAGGAAAAGCTGAATCCGGAGGGGTGGCTGGAGCGTTGATACTGTTTAGGGGTAACAGGTTTACAGCTGTGCTCCGTCCAGCAACTCCAGATACAGTCCGATAGCCTCTTCTATTTCTTTTACGAAAATGAATTCGTCGGCCGTGTGCGAGCGGGCGCTTTTGCCGGGACCCATCTTCATCGAGGGACACGACAGCAGGGCCTGGTCGGAGAGGGTGGGCGAGCCGAAAGGTGTGCGACCCAGGGCGACGGCGCGTTGCACCAGCGGATGCTTGGGCGATACGTGTGATGAACTCAGTCGGAAGGAGCGGGCCTTGGCCTGACAATGGATGTGGCGGGTGATTTCGTCGAACAATGCCTGATTGGTGTAACACTCGTTGCTGCGGATGTCCACCACGAACGTACAGCGGTCGGGGATGACGTTGTGCTGGGTGCCGGCATTGACCATGGTTACGCTCATCTTGACAGGACCCAGCAGGGGCGATACTTGCTCGAAGCGGTAGTCGCGAAACCAGGCGATGTCGTCCAGCACCTTGTAGATGGCGTTGTCGCCTTCTTCGCGGGCAGCGTGTCCCGAGCGGCCTGTGGCAGTGACGTCGAGCACCATCAGACCCTTTTCGGCAATGGCGGGTTGCATTTCGGTAGGTTCGCCCACGAGGGCAAACGCCAGGGGCGGCAGTTCGGGAAGCACGCATTCGATGCCTCCGGCGCCGGAAACTTCTTCCTCGCACGAAGCCAGGTAGATCAGGTTGTAGTGCTGGCGTGTGCGGCACAGCTGGAGGAACACTTGCAGCAGACTGACAAGGCTGGCACCGGCATCGTTGCTGCCCAGTCCGTAGAGCTTGCCGTTAGGTTCCAGTTGCGGGGTAAACGGATCTTTCCGCCAGCCGTTGACGGGCTTCACGGTGTCGATGTGCGAATTGAGCAGCAGGGTCGGTTTGTTCAGGTCGAACATGGGGCTGAGGCACCACACGTTGTTGCCTTTCCGTCCGGTATCCATTCCTTGCATTTCGATGTAGCGTTGCAGGAAGTCGGCCGCCTGTTGTTCGTCGCGGCTTACGGAGGGGATGGCTATCAGCGACTTCAGCAGGCCGATGGCGTCCGAAGCCAGGGTAGGTATGTCGTAGGTCATAAGCAGAAGTTTGATTTTACTGTTGCAAACTTACGGATAAAAAGTGAAAGACAACGCACGCCGCCGTGGAAAAAACTCGTCGCTGGCAGTGCATTTCTGGGACACAAGTGTGGCTCGCGAGCCGTGCAAGTGTTTCTCGTGAGCCGTACAAGTGTCTCTCACGAGCCGTGCAAGTGTGGCTCAAAGTGCCCTTTTGTAGGGTCTAGGGCGATGTCGGGTGGGTGGTAAAAAAGAGGTGTGGGCAACTCCGTTGCCTGGCGGCTTGCGGAATTGCCCACACAAGAAGAGGAAGTAATTTCCTCGGTATATTCTTCGGTTATAAGAAGTACACGAGTGAAATCATCAGATTGCGGTTCTTGTTGCCGCTGTCTTCGATGTTGTCAATCAAGCCCCAGTCGTAGCCGATGGATAACTGGTATTTTTGATTCAGTTCTACGCCTGCTTTCAGCCCCAGACCAAAGTCAAAGCGTTTCATGGCATCGTCACCGAAGACATTGACAGAAGTGTCTTCGCCTTCCATCAGTTCACCGCTGGCTTTTGCTTTGCCGAACAGTCCGATGCCAATGTAAGGACCGAAGTTGCCGAAGATAGCAAACTTGTCGTTAACGGCATATTTGTAACCCATGTGAATAGGGATTTCCAGATAGAAAGGATTGTATTTAACAGATCCTGCAGGGCCAAGATCTACTTTGGCACCTTTCAGCGAGAGTAGTGCTCCCATGTCCAGATAGATTCCATCGGCCAGTTGGGGAAGTCCCATTTCGGCCTTTACACCGGCATGGAAACCGATGCGGCTGTCGAATCCGCTTACCGAGAAGTTGCTTGAATTAAGACCTGCGGTGATACCCCACTTAAGACTCTCCTGTGCATTCATGCCCGAAATGCCGGCCACTAATAATGCTACTAATGCTAAAAACTTTTTCATGCTTGTTAAAATTTAAGGGTTACTCAATTGCAAATATAGGAATATATTTGATTTTTTGTTAATCGGCAGGTAAGAAAATCAGGTAATTCTTGTTTTTTGTATAGGAATATCCCGCTTGGGAGGTTTTGCTCCGAATATTTTATCATAAGGAGGCAGATAGTTTCAAATGAAACCACTACCTTTGCAAAACATTAACCAATTTTATAACAGACATGGCTTATCATCATTTGTCCGTCATGGTACACCGCCAGGCGGAGAAGTATGGAGATAAAGTAGCCCTGAAATACAGGGACTATGAAAAAGCACAGTGGAACGCTGTCTCCTGGAACGAATTCTCGCAGACAGTGCGCCAAGTGTCCAATGCCCTGCTGACGCTGGGTGTGGAAGTTCAGGAAAACATCGGCGTCTTCTCGCAGAACAAACCCGAATGTCTTTACGTGGACTTCGGCGCCTATGCCGACCGTGCTGTCACCATCCCGCTTTATGCCACCAGTTCGCCTGCACAGGCGCAGTATATCATCAACGATGCCGGCATCCGTTACCTCTTCGTTGGCGAACAGTTTCAATACGACGCCGCCATCCGTGTGTTCGGCATGTGTCCGTCGCTCAAGCAAGTTATCATCTTCGACCGCAAGGTGCAGAAAGACGCCCGCGACCAGTCGATGTCCATCTACTTCGACGAGTTCCTTGCACTGGGCAAGGGGCTGCCGCACGAAGCCGAAGTAGAGAAACGCACAGCAGAAGTGGCCGACAGCGACATTGCCAACATTCTGTACACTTCGGGCACGACAGGCGAACCAAAAGGCGTCATGCTGATGCACTACAACTACATGGAAGCCTTCCGTACGCACGAAATCCGTATCCCTTCGCTGACGGACAAAGACGTTTCGATGAACTTCCTGCCGTTGACGCACGTCTTCGAACGCGGCTGGACCTATGTCTGCCTGCAACGCGGCACTCAGGTCTGTATTAATCTCCGTCCACAGGACATCCAGATGACCATCAAGGAGATCCGCCCCACGGTGATGTGCAGTGTTCCCCGTTTTTGGGAGAAAGTTTATCAGGGCGTGCAGGAGCGTATCAGTCAGGAGACTGGCCTGAAGCGTGCCATGATGCTCGATGCCCTTAAGGTAGGGCGGGCACACAATCTGGACTACCTTCGTCAGGGCAAGACACCGCCCCTGATGCTTCACCTGAAATACAAGTTCTACGAAAAGACCATCTATGCCATCCTGAAGAAAACTATCGGCATCGAGAACGGCACCTTCTTCCCCACGGCAGGAGCCGCCGTTTCCAACGAAGTGTGCGAGTTTGTTCATTCGGTAGGCATCAACATGGTAGTGGGTTACGGATTGACCGAGTCGACGGCCACCGTGTCCTGCTTCCCGCCTGTAGGTTTCGAGCTGGGTTCGGTAGGCGAGATAATGCCCGACCTGGAAGTGAAGATAGGCGAGAACAACGAAATCCTGTTGCGTGGCAAGACCATCACGCCCGGCTACTATCGCAAACCGGTGTCCACCGCCGCCGCCATCGACAAGGACGGATGGTTCCATACGGGCGACGCCGGACGTCTGGAAGGCCGTGTGCTCTACCTGACCGACCGCATCAAGGACTTGTTCAAGACTTCGAACGGCAAATACATCTGTCCGCAGGCTTTGGAGACGAAGTTCATCATCGATCGCTACATCGACCAGGTGGCCATCATTGCCGACGAGCGTAAGTTCGTTTCTGCCCTCATCGTCCCCGTTTACGGGCTGGTGGAAGCTTATGCCAAGGAGAAAGGCATCGCCTACAGCAGCATGGAAGAACTGTTGCAGCATCCAAAGATACAGGCATTGTATCGTGCCCGCATCGACACCCTTCAGCAGCAGTTTGCCCACTACGAGCAAGTGAAACGCTTTACGCTGCTGCCCAAACCCTTCAGCATGGAGCGTGGCGAACTGACAAACACACTGAAGCTGAAACGCCCCATCGTGGCGCAGAACTACAAGGAAATCATCGACCACATGTACGAAGAGTAAGCTCGTCGCACACGGAGCGTCAACATAGGTTGATTGTTGGGTTGGATTGTTGGAGAAGTGAAGGGAAATTCATTTCTTTGCAATCCAATCCAAATCATCAACGTTATGAAGCGAACTTTTTCCCGTCTGACCCTATACCTGATGCTGCTCGTGCTGTGCAGCTGCAACAGCGACGTATTTGTTGACAATTTCTTGCCTTCGGCAAAAAAGGTGCATGTGCCTGCCGACGGTTCCGAAGCTATTCTCCGTTTCGGTGCGTCCAACTGGCGCACTCTGGGCTTGTGGCTCCGTATCGACTTTACCCAGTCGGTTAACGGGGGAACTTACGATCCGGTCGTGGGCGACATTTACAGCCTCGACGGCACGCTGATGGCGCGGGACACGGAGCTTTATTGCCAGGATGAGGAGCCCTTCCGCTTTGTGACTCATTCCTCGACCTTCAAACTGACCATAGAACGTACTTCGGGGAAAGAACTCCGTTTTCTGGATGCGGAGAACCTGGGTACCGGCTCGTTACAGCTGCAACTGAATGTGGGCAATGATTACAATTACGAACAGATAGACCTGTACATCGACCCTTCGCCCCGTTATCAGTTGGACAGCCTTGTCTACAAGCTGAATTTCTGGCTCGAAGAGGATAGTGCCATGTACACGACGTATGTGGTTGGCCCTACCAATGCCACCGAAACGCCTTGGAAGTATGAGCTCCATCCCTACGAATACTTCCAGCGGACGTTCACCTTTCAGGGAGGAGATCAGTGGCACGAGCCCATTGATGAGGTAGCCTTCCAGCTCTTCGGCAAAGAAAAGCCTGTTGTGGATGTGCCCGAGCTTGACAAGTTCCAGTCCCCGGCGTTGTTGGGTGAGAAGCTTGCATTTGCGCCCGGCAAGACCCACTTCCCCCTGTCAGACGATCTGCTGTCGGTAGTCGACACCATTGACGTTCCGCCCCTCACACAGATAGAGTGTACCATTAAGTGCTGGTACCGCTTCACCGGTGTCTCCTACACTTTGTATGCCAGTAATCCGCAAACCGGCCACCGCTGCGTGTACGAAGGCCGTGCCGACCTTTACACCCCACAAGCTTATTCGCTGACGAAGAAGGAAGTGCCGGTGCATATCGGGAAGTGAGGCACAACTCCCCCATTTGTACAACACTTGCACGGCTCGCGAGCCACACTTGCATTCCATTTCCGGGACACTTGTGTGGCTCGCGAGCCGCACTTGTGTTGCTCGGCACCCCTTCGTAGAGCGGTTGTGAGCAGGGTTGGAGGGACAAAAAACAGGCGGGTGTGCCGGTAGGGAAAATTCCCTGTGCCGGTACACCCGCCTGCGTGTCAGGGTGGCGGAAGTATCAATAGCCGAAGATGTCTTCCGTGGTCAGTTCGATGACGGGACCTATCTTCTTCAGCGATTCCATGTCGAGCTCTTTCTTGTCGCCCAGGATGCAATAGTTGTACGTGCGGCCTTTGATCCATTTCTGCTGGAAGTCGATGACGTCCTTCAGGGTTGCGGTCTGCACGTCGTTGTACAGGCGGATGCGGCTGTCGGTCGTTTCGCCCATGTCCTGTGCGTTGATGTATGCCCAGATGATGTCGCTCTTCAGGATGCGTTCGGTGCGCAGTCGGGCGATGAGGCCTTCCTTGGCCAGCTTGAAGGCGGCTTCGGACTGGGGCATGTTGTCGATGATGTCGTTGAACGTACGGATGGCGTCCATCAGTTTGTCATTCTGGGTGGCGATGTACGTGCTGACCGTGTAGTTGTACTTGGGCAGGCTCGGACGATCCATTCCGGCCCATGCCGAGTAGGCCAGTCCGCGGCTTTCGCGCATTTCCTGGAAGACGATGGAGTTCATTCCGCCGCCAAAGTATTCGTTGTACAGTCTGCGACCGGGTTCGATAGCCGGGTCATACTTTTCGCCTCGGTTCGAAATCTGTGCCATGTAGATGTTCTTGGCTTCGTAGGGAGCGATGTAGACTTTGGTTTCCGGCGTAAGTTGTTGCTTGAACTCGATGCCCTGCGGCACGTCTTTCAGGGTGTCGGGCACACGGTGCTCTTTGTTGATGACGGCCAGCAGCTCTTCGGTCTTGCTGGGACCGTAGTAGGTGATGCGGTGCTTGTAGCTGTTCAGTTGGTGAATGCGGTCGACAAGTTGCTGCGGATCCATGGCCTTCAGTTCGGCTTCGCTCAGCTGGTTGGTGGCGTAGTTGGTGGGGCCCCATTCGGTATAGACCATCAGTCGGCTGAAGTTCTGCGACTGGTTCAGCTTGGCGTCGGAGCGGCTCTTCTGCAGGTCGGCTACCAGGTTGTTATAGGCTTCGGGGTTGACTTGCGCGTCGGCCAGCAGTTTCTCGAACAGGGCCACGGCCTGCGGCATGTTTTCGTTGAGGCCGGAGAGTACGATATAGGTACGTTCGCTGCCCGGCGACACATAGAAGGTGCAAGCCATGCGGTAGAACTCGCTCTTCACCTGCTCGGGCGTCATGTCCGAGGTGCCCAGATACTCTAAGTATTGGGCGGCCATGCCTAATGCCTTGTCGTTGCGGTTGCCCATGTCGAAGAGGTAAATCAGTTCGAACAGGTCGTTCGTGCTGTTGTGACGGTAGATGACGGGGATGTCGTCTTTGGCCTTCAGTTGGGTCAGGTCTTTCGAGAAGTCTAAGAAGACCGGTTCGATGGGTTGCACCGTGCTTGCCTGAATCTCCTTGAGGAAGGCACTCGCGGTGTCACGGTTCATCACGATGGGCGTAATCTGGGGTTTCTCTATCTTCTTTTCGTTGGGGTCCTTGCCCTGACGTTTGTAGATGATGGCATAGTTGTCGTCCTTCAGGTACTTGTTGGCAAAGTCCACGATGTCCTGCTTGGTCAGTTTGGCCATGCGGTCCAGGGCGGTCACTTCGTCGGCCCACTGGCTTCCGTTGATGAACGACTGTACGAACCAGTCGGCACGGGCGTCGTTGCTTTCCAACTGTTTCATCTGGTACAGCTTGAAGTTGTTGATGTTGGCTTCGAGCAGGCTTTCGTCAAAGTCGCCGTCGCGCAGCTTCTTCAGCTCGCCCAGCAGCAGGTCCTTCACTTCGTCCAGTGTCTGTCCGGCTTTGGGGCGTCCGGCCATCAGGAAGGCGCTGTAGTCGCTCATGGTCATGGGGTAGCAGTAGGCGAGCAGTGTCTTCTGCTGTTGCGTCAGGTCGAGGTCGATGAGACCGGCCTGTCCGTTGTACAATATCTGCGAAACGATTTGCAGGGTTTCGATATCCTTGCTGGCCGCACCGGGGAAGCGCCATGCCAGGCTTACGTTCTCGGCCTCGGGGCCGAACACTTCGCGCACGATGGGCGTGGTGATGGGTGCTTCCTTGCCCGGGTCGAGCTTGGGCAGGTTGGGGTTGGGCTGCATGTCGCCGAAGTACTTGTCGATGGTGGCAATCATCTGGTCGGGGTCGAAGTCACCGCTGAGGCAGATGGCCATGTTGTTGGGCACGTACCACGTCTTGAAGTAGTTCTTGATGTTGGTGATGGAGGGATTCTTCAGGTCTTCCTGTGTACCCAGCACGGTCTGTGTGCCGTAGGGGTGATGGGGGAAGAGGGCGGCAAGGGTCTGCTCATATACCTTGCGGCTATCCTGGGTGAGCGACATGTTCTTTTCTTCATAAACCGTTTCCAGCTCGGTGTGGAAACCGCGGATGACGCAGTTCTTGAAGCGGTCGGCCTGAATCTTGGCCCAGTTCTCCACTTCGTTGCTGGGGATGTCTTCCGTGTAGCAGGTCACGTCGTAGCTGGTGTAGGCGTTGGTGCCGTTGGCTCCGATGGCGGCCATCAGCTTGTCGTACTCGTTGGGGATGGCATACTTCGAGGCCTCGTACGAAAGGCTGTCGATGGTATGGTAGATGGCTTTGCGCTGGTCTTCGTCGGTAGTCTTGCGATAGACTTCGAACGTCTGTTCAATCTGGTCCAGCAGCGGTTTCTCCACTTCGTAGTTCTGGGTGCCGAAGTGGTTGGTGCCCTTGAACATCAGATGTTCGAAGTAATGGGCCAGACCGGTTGTCTCGGCGGGGTCGTTCTTACCGCCTACGCGCACGGCGATGTAGGTCTGGATGCGTGGCTCGTCCTTGTTGACGGTCATGTACACTTTCAGTCCGTTGTCCAGGGTGTAGATGCGTGCCTGAAGCGGATCGTTGGGAACAGTCTCGTAACTGTACTTCGAACTGCAGCTGCCCAGTCCTAACGTGGCCAGCAGCAGGAGCGAAAAACCGAATTGTCTGATTCGTTGGTTCATAAGCAATACTTAATTAGGTTGATAACCGCAAATTTATGCGTTTTTTTCATACCTTTGCAAGCCGAACGGAAGAATCTGCTGCGGGAAGCCGCCTTTTTTGCAGATATCCCGTCGTCGGGCATCAAGAATAACAGCTAAATCACATAGACAGATGATTACCATAGAACAACTGAAGGACATCAAGGAACGTACCGAAGCGCTCTGCCGCTATCTGGACATCGAAGGGAAGAAAGTACAAGTGGAAGAAGAACAGCTGCGCACGCAGGCACCCGGTTTCTGGGACGACCAGAAGGCTGCCGAAGCACAGATGAAGAAAGTGAAGGGATTGCAGCAGTGGATTGACGGATACAACGAAGTGAAGACCCTGACCGACGAACTGCAGCTGGCCTTCGACTTCCATAAGGACGAACTGGTGACCGAAGAAGAGGTGGACGAGGCTTACAACAAAGCCGCCGAAGCCGTCGAGGCACTCGAACTGAAGAACATGCTCCGCGACGAAGCCGACCAGATGGACTGCGTACTGAAGATCAACTCGGGTGCCGGAGGTACGGAAAGCCAGGACTGGGCCAGCATGCTGATGCGTATGTACCTGCGCTATGCCGAAACCCACGGCTACAAGGCCACGATTGCCAACCTGCAGGAAGGTGACGAGGCGGGCATCAAGACCTGTACCATCGAAATCAGCGGCCCCTATTCCTACGGTTACCTGAAAGGTGAAAACGGAGTACACCGCCTGGTACGCGTGTCGCCCTACAATGCACAGGGCAAGCGAATGACTTCGTTTGCATCCGTCTTTGTCACTCCGTTGGTCGATGACACCATCGAAGTGACCATCGAGCCGGCACGCATTTCGTGGGATACCTTCCGAAGCGGCGGTGCGGGTGGACAGAATGTGAACAAGGTAGAGTCCGGTGTCCGTCTGCGTTATCAGTACAAGGACCCCTACACGGGCGAGGAAGAAGAAATCCTGATTGAAAACACCGAGACGCGTGACCAGCCGAAGAACCGCGAAAACGCATTGCGACTCCTCCGCTCCATGCTGTACGACAAGGAGATGAAGCACCGCATGGCCGAGCAGGCGAAGGTCGAGGCCGGCAAGAAGAAGATTGAGTGGGGTTCGCAGATCCGCAGCTACGTCTTCGACGACCGCCGTGTGAAAGACCACCGCACCAACTACCAGACAAGCGACGTGAACGGCGTGATGGACGGTAAGATAGACGGATTCGTCAAGGCTTACCTGATGGAATTTGCCGGAGCAGAATAACGTTCGTGTCCCCTTGGACACGGATGGCCGGGGACGCGGCTGTAGGGATTCGCACCTGCAGCCGCGTCTCTTTTTTACAGGCACATTTCACCGGTTTCTGGGACACTTGTGTGGCTCGTCTGGGACACTTGTACGGCTCGCGAGCGACACTTGCACGGCTCACGAGCCACACTTGCATTCCACACGAGCCGTACAAGTGTCCTGTAAAATGGTATGAAACGAGGTCTGACGACGCTGTCTATAGCTGATAGAACTCTTCCCATCCTTTGCGCGGAATGCCTCTACGCAAAAGCAAGTTTCCTACCGGACTATTAGTGAACAGTTTCAGTTTAGGATCGAAGGTGAGGTGGGCATTCAGCTGTTGGGCAATGACTCCCAGGCAGAATACTTGGCTAAGTGGTCCGGCAATGTGGAACGGTGAACGAGGCTTTTCCTCTCCTTTGCATGCCAGAAGGAAATTCTGGAAATGATTAGAGGGGCTTTGGGGAACTTCCGGTAATTGGGATGCCATTTCTTTGGCTTTCTCTTCAGGGATGATGGAAAGGGTGGAGCCGTGCGATCCTCCTCTGAATATCAGATCATCGGTATAGATGATTTTCCCAGGATTGAGTTTGGAGGGGCGGATTTTTCCTGTACCTGTTGGCGGAATGTTGGGGTCGAGTGCTACGTTTCCATAGCCTTCCGGAATTTCGGGCAGATTGTCCAAGCCGTCGTACCAGGTGATGTCTACAGGCGGCATGTTGCCTCTTGCTGGGAAACGGAACTGGATGGTCGATGAAAACGGATAAAAGAACGGATTGTGTCCTTCGGCACGCAACATGTTGATTTCGGTGGGTAATCCCAGTTGGCAGAATTCGTGCACGGTGTCCAGAATGTGCGCTCCCCAGTCGCCCAAGGCACCCATACCGAAATCATACCAGCAACGCCATTGGCCGTTTACATAATCCTTGTTGTACGGATGATAGGCTTCGCCGCAGAGCCAGTTGTCCCAGTCCATGGTTTTGGGTATGCTCTCTCCGAGCAAGTAGTTTTTCATCTTTGCGTCCCATCCGTGCCAACGTCGCGGACTGTTCATGTGGGCGGTCACCGCGCGTACGTTTTTGATGATGCCGGCTTCCTGCCAGGCTTTGAACTGGAAGTAATTGGCTTCGGAATGGCCTTGGTTGCCCATTTGTGTCACCACTTTGTATTTTTTCTCAGCTTCCATCATCAGTTCGCACTCATAAAAAGTGTGTGCCATGGGTTTCTCCACGTATACGTGTTTGCCCAGCGACATGGCCAGCATAGCGATGGGGAAGTGACTGTGATCGGGAGTACCGATGCAGACGGCATCGATCTGGTTGCTCATTTGATCGAACATTTTGCGGAAGTCTTGAAAACGGGGCACTTTGGGAAACATTTTCAGGACACTTTCGGTATGCGGGGCGCCCATGTCGATGTCGCATAAGGCTACGATGTTACAAAGTCCTGTTTGGGCAAATGCTTTGATAATATCGCCACCTCTGAAGCCTATGCCTACACAAGCAAGGTTTACTTTTTCGTTACTGCCCAGAATACGCCCTGTCGGGGTAGTTTTGGGGAAGTTTTCGGCATTCAGAAACGACGGAATGGCAGTGGCGGCAGTAAGTACAGATACCTGCCGCAGGAAGTTACGGCGTGATTGATTGATATTTTTCATGTGTAAATAGTTTGATTTCTGTTAACCAAACGCTAAAGTCTGTTCTTGTTTGTGCTGGTCAGAGGTTTGCGTTTGTATGGATGAATAAGTTTGAATAAACTGTACGATGGACATGACTTCACCTTCTTCAGGCAGACGGGTTATGACCGAGATTTCTTTTTCGCCGGTAATGTATTCGCCGGTTAGCGGATGAATAATGTGCCGTCGTTGCTCAGTTTCGTTGCCAGATGTGGTCAGACACAGATTTGAAAGCAGATAAGGTCGTTCCGGGTGCTTGTGGCAGGCTATCGGCCATTTTCCTCCTTCGGGATGTTTCCCCAAGGCATAGATTGAACTGTTGCCGAAGTTGAGCAGGCCGTTCTGTATTCCGTTTTGGCGGGCCAAAGAGACGGCATGTCCCAACGCATAACCTTTCAGATAGCCGGAAAGGTCGATACGGACGTCTTCGGTATGCTTTCGGACTCGGCATAACCTGATGTCGGTTTCAAACTTGTCGGTACAGTTGCGTCCGGAGGAATGCAGAGACGCGGTAATGTCGAACAGTCCTCCGGTTTGTTTGCTGTAGTCGATGCAGTCGTCCAGTAGCCGACACAATTCGTAAGAGAGGTTACACCATGTTCCTGCTTTTGTGGCGTTGAGGCGAGATACTTCGCTGTCAGGGCGGAAGCGGCTGCCCATTTGTTCGATGCGGGCTGTCTCTCGGCTGATGGCATCAATGCACTGAATGAGCTCGTCGCAGGTATGGTGGTTGCTCCATAACAACAAATCTATTCGTGTATGCATGGCGTCGAACCAGGCATATACCAATTCTTTGTCTTCGAAGTGTCGGCTGATGTGCGGCATATCAGGGAAGCTCTTTGATTTTGATGTTTTTGAACCATACTTCGTCGCCATGGTCCTGTAGCAGGATATGCCCGGACTCTGCACAGCCAAAGCCTGTCCATTTCTGATATTTGCTGTAGTTTACGAGGGCTTGCCACATGTCGGTGTTCCGTTCGTATTCCAGCATTTTCACACCGTTCAGCCAATGCTCCACCCGGTTCCCTTTGACTTTGATGAGTGCGGTATTGAAGCCGTCGGGATAGATGAGCTTTTGGGCAGGTGCTGGGATCAGGTCGTAAAGGGAGGCGAGCTTGCGATTCCCTAATACTCCCATTTTGGCGTCAGGATGGTTGTTATCATCCAGTATTTGAAATTCACAGCCTATGGCTGATCCTTCACCTTTGTTGAGATTTGGATCTACAAAATATTTGATGCCGCTGTTTGCGCCTTTGGTCAGCTTGAAGTCTACTTTCAGTTCGAAGTTACGGTATTTCTTTATCGTTACAATGTCGCCTCCGTTGGCCGATTCTTTTCCTTCCGACTTCTTCACTTTCAGGATGCCGTTTTCGATGCTCCAGCCTTTTTGGGGAAATGTGCTGAGTTTGGCGCCGCGCCACCCATTTGTTGTTTGCCCGTCCCACAGCAATGCCCATCCTTCGGCTTTCTCTTGATCGGACAGAACGTTGTTCAGACGGTTTATTTCAGCTGCTCGGCGCGATTCGGGGTACAGCTCCTGCTCGAATCCGCTGGTACAGATGCGGATGTTGCGCCAACACACTGTTTTGCCTTCTAACTTTTTATTGTTGCCGATATTGTGCACTTGTAGGGCAATGAATCCTTCGGCGGTTTGTGGGTCGAGCAGGTTGGCGCAAGGAATATCGTTGACCCATGTGCGCAGGTTGTTTCCTATGGCTTCTATTCGTGCTTTGTTCCATTGGTTGGCTTTGAATGCGGCTTTTGCTTCGGGTACGGACAAGGAGTAGAGCCATCCGCTACGGGCTTCATCATAGATGCCTCCGGTCCAGGCACGTTCCGACGGGTCTATTTCGAATTGATATCCGTGTACTCTTCCGTTGCGGTCTTCTTTCCGGCTGAGTGAACGGAATTGCACGCCGGAGTTCAGTCCATCGTCTACTTTGAATTCAAATTCAAGGATGAAGTCGCTGTAAGTTTTCTTAGTGACGAGAAATGTGTTTGGGGTATTGGTACGGCTGATGCCTACGATGGCTCCGTCTTTTACCTTGTATTCAGCGTTTCCGTTCAGACGTGTCCATCCTTTTAAGTTTTTACCGTTGAACAGATTTTCCCATTGGGCTTGTGCATGGCTTCCTGTGGCCAGACACGACAGCATGAAAGCTGCTAGTATCAGTTTCTTTTTCATGTATGATTGGTTATAAAGATTAATATGTCTTTTTTCGAAAGATTCGTGTCAGACCTGCGAAAAGCAGGCGGATCAGGACAAGAATGGCGTAGAGTATGATGGCGCTGATGCAGACATAACCCAGAGAGCAGAAGGCTTCGTTCCATTGTCCGTCATAGTGAATGATGGCGTAGATGTTGATGGCTTCGGTGACTAACAGGCATACGGCTAGCCATGTCAGTTCCTGTTTGATGTGTTTTTTTCGAATAAGTATGTCTTTCATTTCTTTTGTCGTTTATTGAAGATATGAAACAAGGTTATAGCGATGCGGGATTGCTGTGATTCCGATAATTCAGCTTGTAGGCATCGGGGAAAGTCAGTATCTGCTCTTCTTCGATGGCCTGGTATCCCAGCAGCGAGAGGGCACTGGCGTAATAGGCTTCTTCGGCTATTTGTTCGGGTTGGCGCTGGGTGTTAATGGCTTCGACAAAAGCATCCAGCATCAGTGATGTTCCGTCGGTCTTGGGACTTTTGCCTAAAAGGAAGAAGCCGGTGTTTTCGTTGGGAGATTCCGGTTCCCAGCTTGTCCCGGCAAAGGGGATGGCATCGAACAAGGAGTTTTCAATGTCGTTGATCAGGCGCATGAAGGCGGGAGCAGGATCGGTTTGCTCGAAGTAGTATTTCCCTTTTTCGGGTTCTACGGTACCTTTGTGACCCAGAATTTTTTCTTCCAGGCCGTAGAATTTGTTCGAGATGACCGAATCGTATGTCATGCGTACGCCGTTGTCGAATATGTAGATGCAACTGACGTTGTCATGTACTGTACGTCCGTCTTTCCAACATGTCAACGAACCGTGTCCCATTACTTTGTTTGGAATTTGACGCATTGCCCAAGTTCCTGTTTGCAGCTGATGGCAGGCCAGTTCTGTCATCAATCCTTTAGAGTGCTGTTTGTATAATCGCCAATTGATGAGTTCATCCAGATCGGGTGAAGGTGTGGGGCGGCGCCAGTCATTGTTGCGATACCAATAGGCACGTATTGCATTGATTTCGCCGAAGGTTCCATCGTGAATCAAAGCCATAGCTTTGATGTAACGTGGATCGAACAGGCGTTGTTGCCCGACAAAAAAGATTTGTTTACTCGCCTTATACTTTTGGTATACGTTGTAGCATTGTTCGAGGGTGTAGCAGAGGGTCTTTTCGCAAAATAAGTGCTTTCCGGCATCCAAAGCATCCATTGCCATTTGGTAATGGAGATCTAAAGGAGTGGCTATTAGTACGGCTTCGACCGTGGGATCATTCAGCAATGCGCGGTAGTCACGATACACTTTGGCGCGTGGAGCTATTTTCAAGGCTTTCTCGATTGACGGTTGATATATGTCGCATATGGCTACGATTTCAACTTTGGGATTTTGGACGAGAAAATTCATGTGAAATTGTCCGCGCGAGCCCGGCCCGATGATACCAATTCTTACTTTGTAGGTTTCTGTGTGTTTGGTTTCTGAAAAAGCAGATAGCCAAGGACTGGTGCAAAGTAGCAGACCTCCTGCTATGGCCGTGAGTTCTTTCAGGAACTTTCTTCTTTCCGGTTGTTCCATGGTATAGATGTTTTTGTTTGGGTTGTGGTGGTTATTGAGTTTTGTTCTCAGAATTTGTGTTCTTAAAAATAGGGAATAAAGGTCTATGCTGTTTCAATATAAAGAGCTTTTTAATATTGTTTAAGCATGGAGACTTTTCTGTTAACTGAGTTTAGATTTAACAGCTTTAGTACGGTTATTCAGAATGAGGAGTTCGCGGTTTGTGGGACACTTGTACGGCTCGCGAGCGACACTTGCACGGCTCACGAGCCACACTTGCATTCCACACGAGCCGTACAAGTGTCCTGTAAAGCCCCTGTTTCTGGCCCGATTTCCTGTTTCCGGCCCTCCGGATGGCGGCCGATTGCCTGCCGGACGCGAAAAACACAAATTTTCTTTCTTTTTTCTTGCATTCCTCCCTTTTTTCCTCTTACTTTGTTCATCGTTGAATTTAAAACTATAGAAAGACCATGGGAAAGAATAAGAAAAATATGGGACACACCCGCAAGGAAGAAGAGCAAGGCAAGAAAGTTCTGATAGGCATCGGCGTCGTAGCCGTAGTCCTGGTTATTGCCATGTTTGTGCTCTACTCCTTCTGGGGCTGATAAGAAGATAGGATTATGCCACAAGAGATCGAACGGAAATTCCTCGTCGACGGCGAGTACAAGTCGAAGGCCTACGCCAGCAGCCGCATTGTGCAGGGATACATCTGTAGTGCGCGCGGGCGGACCGTGCGCATCCGCATTCGCGACGACAAAGGCTACCTCACCATAAAGGGACCCGCCGATGCCTCGGGCATCAGCCGTTACGAGTGGGAGAAGGAGATACCGCTGGACGAAGCCCGCGACCTGATGAAAATCTGCGAACCGGGTGCCATCGACAAGACGCGCTACCTGGTGCGGAGCGGCCGGCACGTGTTCGAAGTGGACGAATTCTATGGCGAAAACGAAGGGCTGGTCATTGCCGAGGTCGAACTGTCCTCGCCCGACGAACCCTTCGAAAAGCCCGATTTCATCGGGCAGGAAGTGACGGGAGACGCCCGTTACTACAATGCGCAGCTGATGAGGCATCCTTATAAAGACTGGTAGAGTTTTTTTATGTCAGTATAGGGGTGATTTCCAGTTGTATAAGCTGTGTAAGAGGAATTTTTATACAATATGAAAATTCGTGTATTTCTTTTTACAGTAGGAAATATGTGAAAAGAATTATGTGTGTACAGCTGGTGAGTATAAGGGACAATATTCTGTTCGACTGTTTCCTTCTGAATGCAATCTAATAACTCTGTATCTCGATGCAACGTAATAGATTCATAAAAGTTTTATTATTGCTGTTCATCCTTTTTTTTATTACTATTAAAGGAAAGGCTGAAGGAGGCAATTTAGTAATGTTAATCGAAGATTCTCCTTACACTGACCAATATTATAAATATTCGGATGGTGAAAAGCCACCTTATGAATTTTTGAAGAACGAATGGAGGCAGGGTAGAAGAATTTTGGCGGCAAAATTTACCCCTATCGGTTGGTTTGCACTTACGGCTGATAATAGTGGTTATGGTAGTCAGCAGTACAGTTACGATACGAAAGCTGGTATTATTGATCTGATAAAGGAAGAAGCTGCGAATGGAAATTTTGTCTCATCAATAGCTTTTGGTACGATGAACAAGTGGGGTAAAAACCAATGGTTCACAGTTCTCTCATCAGGTAAAGGAATAACAGCGCAAACCTGTAATTTTCTGAAGCAAAGTAAAGTAATCAAATGGGTACAGTCTCAATGGTCAGAAGATTATAAGCTGACGGCTATGTCGGGTGCTGCTATGGAGTGGGCAGTTGTCATGAGCCAAGGGACGGATATTGATCAGCAGGCATTGGAGTTTTACGACGGTTCCTCGGAAATGCTGAATGGCGTCAGGAAGATGTGGGAACAGGGCTATTATATTCAGTTTGTTGAATGTAATCCGGCAGGAAAGTATGTGGGGGTATTTTGTACTTACAAGGATGGACGCAAACCCAAGCAATATATATCTGTATGCAAGAATATTGAGCAAGCAAAAAAACAAATGGCAGCACATCTCAATAATGGATGTGCTATTACGCAAATTGGTGGAAGTTACATTGCCACGCTGCTTTGCAATTATGAGACAGAAGAAGAAAGACAAGTTGCAACTCGTAAATTATTTGGTGATTTGTCGAATGCTGTCAACGAATTGCGTGACAATAGTTTGAAAGAATCGATTGATGTAGGGAAAGAAAATGTCAGTCCTTCGTCTAGACCCAATTTTTCGAGTGCACGTATTGAAGCTGGGAAGATTGCTATGTTTTGTGATGACAGATGGGTTCCCGGAGTTCTGTTCACTTACTTATGTGAATATGTAAAAATCCAACGACCTATGGGGATTGCAGGCAATATGATGGAATTTCATGCATATCCGGCACACTCGTTCCTTCTGAAGTTGAAACACAAAGGTGATGCGGAATGGACATTGCGTAATTATTTTGTACCGGCTAAGGAAGTCGCTGCCATAGCCGACGTTGCTTTAAGTATTTCGACAACAAATAGTAGTCTTTACATCAACAAAAAGTATTGTAACTGGGATTTACAGGATCATGATATGATCGAAATCTGGTATAATGATGTCTGTCTCGCTCAGTATGAGACGCCTGATGATTGTTTGAATGAGGGAACACAAAGTTATGCTGCAGTTATGCGGTTAAGGCAGGGAGGTACAGCTTTGCCGACGGGTACTATAGAAATGGAACCAGTAAAAACAGGTATGTCGGCAGACTATTATATGCAGCAATATTCCAGATGGGAAAGAATGGCCGAATCTATATACAACAGCATCACATCTGTCAAGGTGAAAGAAGTAGATACCGATAAAGAAGTACATGGTTATACTGATTGGGGCGGAAGTAGTGAAATGCAAATGAAAATGCAGCTGAGTAAAGCTCAAACTCAGATGCGTGATGTGCGTAACGAAGCAGGTCGTAACGGAATAACAATTCCTATGTCACATTGGGAATCGGTAACTGTCTATTAAGT
>NZ_JAULLJ010000059.1:0-12766 GCF_030518095.1 Bacteroides sp. ET489 | reverse complement strand
TGCGGTTAATATGTCTGTCATATGTTCTCTGCTGGCCACATGTAAGGCACACGGGGTAAATCCCAGGGTATACCTGAACGATGTTATCGCACAAATGCCTTATCACAAAAAGGCAACCCAAGAAGAACTTTTGAATCTACTTCCACATAAATGGAAGTTGAAACATCCGGAATGTGTACTGACAAGGCAAAAGGAGGAATCTTGTAACTGATATAAATTGTAACATATGGGTTCAACAAAACAATAGCAGCTGATACTATTAGGTTCATAGTGACAGTCGCTATTGTTGTATATAAAGGTTTAATACCTGTAGTTGGCCGAATACTTACTGTTTTCCTGATTTAGCTAGATGCTTTTTCGTGCGGATGTGAAGATACAGTATAAAATAAAAAGAGAGGCGCATATTTTATGACCTCTCTTTATTTGTGTCGGAATGAGGCGACTCGAACGCCCGACCCCTACGTCCCGAACGTAGTGCGCTACCAACTGCGCTACATTCCGATACCTTATTAAAAAAAAGTGGTGTCACCAGGAATCGAACCGGGGACACAAGGATTTTCAGTCCTTTGCTCTACCAACTGAGCTATGACACCATTGCTTATCTTTCGATTGCGGGTGCAAAGGTAAGCCTTTTTTTTGATACTGCAAATTTTTAGCGGGAAAAAAGTGTAAAAAGATGTTCTTTGGAGAGGATACAGCACTTCTGGAGCAGTTTTATAAAAAAGGGCCGCTTGTGGGCGGCCCTTCTTATGATAGTTTTCATCAGCTTATCAGTCGATGTTCGGGTTGATGCTGTGCCATTGGTCGATAGTAGGCAGAACACCCATTGCGATTACTTCGTCACGCAGAGCGCACAAGTGTTCGTAGCTCTTGTCCAAAGCAGCTTGTTCTTCGGCAGTTCCGCTCAAAGCAGCGCAGTGGCAGCCTTCAGTGTCGATAGAAGTTTCCCAAGCCATCATGATGTGGTCATACTTATCGTTTGATACGTATGTACCTGCAGGCCAACGGAATGCTTTACCACCCATAGCAGCACCGATCATTTCGATAGAAACGTATGCCGGGCTTTGGAATGAAGAACGTCCGCGGAGGTTGATGATGTTGGCACCACCTTTGGTTACCTTCTGCTGGATTTCAGCCCATTGTTCTTTAGTCAGAGCGTCAGTACCGATGATGTCGGTCAAAGCCTTACCGTTTACTTTAGCTGTAGAAGCGAATACGGCCATCTGTTCGCCGTGGCCACCGTATGTACGGCAGTTTTCAACAGCGTCCATAGAGATGCCGAAGTGTTTAGCCAATTCGCTGCGCAGACGAGTAGAGTCGAGAGCGGCAAGTGTAGTTACCTGACCCGGTTTCAAACCAGAGTACAACAGAGTGATCAGACCGGTGATGTCGGCCGGGTTGAAGATAACAACGATATGTTTTACGTCGGGGCAGTATGTCTTAACATTCTTACCGAATTCTTCAGCGATAGCAGCATTGCCTTTCAGCAGGTCTTCACGAGTCATACCAGCCTTACGGGCAGCACCACCAGAGTTTACGATATATTTAGCACCAGTCAAAGCTTCCTTGATATCGGAAGTGAAAGTGATGTTTACACCTTCGAAACCGCAGTGGAACAGTTCCTCAGCAACACCTTCCAGACCGGGAGCGTACGGGTCGTACAAGCAGATGTTGTTAGTCAAGCCCATCATGATGGCAGTTTGAGCCATGTTCGAACCAATCATACCGGCTGCGCCGACGATGGTCAGTTTCTCGTTAGTTAGAAATTCCATAATCTTTATTATTTAAAAGTGAATATAAAGGTCTCTTTTTATATTTCTCGCCACAAAGATAATAAAATTAGCATAGACTTGTTCATAGAAGAAAGTTATCTTTTAGATTGAAAAGTTATAATTATATTCAGTTTACATTCGCCGGCAGGTTTTAGGTGGGGAGTATGGGGTGTTATTTTGTCTGTTCGGCCTAAAAATGAGCTTCCCGATTTTGTTCTGCCTGCTGTTTCCATTATCTTTGCCCGAAAAGTGGAAGATTATGAGCATCGAATTAGGAAAATTCAACAGACTGAAGGTCGTGAAGCAGGTGGATTTCGGCATGTATCTCGACGATGATATAGAGGGTGAGATTCTTCTGCCCAAACGCTACGTGCCGCAAGATTGCAAGGTAGGCGACGAACTGGATGTCTTTATCTATCTGGACAACGAAGAACGTCTGGTGGCCACTACGCAGCAACCGCTGGTGCAGGTAGGTCAGTTTGCTTGTCTGGAGGTAGCCTGGGTCAACCAGTATGGAGCTTTTCTGAACTGGGGTTTGATGAAGGACCTGTTTGTGCCTTTCAGCGAGCAGAAGATGAAAATGCAGGTGGGCAAGCGTTATGTCGTTCACGTTCATCTGGACGAAGAAAGTTTCCGGATTGTGGCTTCGGCTAAGGTAGACCGTTATTTGTCGAAGGAAAAAGCCGACTATGTGCCGGGACAGGAAGTGGAAGTGCTGATCTGGCAGAAGACCGACTTGGGTTTCAAGGCCATTATCGAGAATCGTTTCGGAGGATTGCTCTATGACAGCGAGATATTTCAGCCGCTGCATACCGGTATGCGCCTGAAGGCATACGTGAAGCAGGTGCGCGACGACGGCAAGATAGACCTGATGCTTCAGAAGCCCGGTGCAGGCAAGGTGGACGACTTTGCAAAGACGCTGCTCGAACATATCCGCAGCAACGGCGGACGCACGCCGCTGAACGACAAGACGCCGGCCGAAGAGATATATGCGATGTTCGGCGTCAGCAAGAAAACGTTCAAGAAGGCAGTGGGCGACTTGTACAAGAAACGCCTGGTGGTGCTGCAGGACGACGGCATTGTGCTGGCAAAAGAATAGGGATTTCCCTACCAGGGAATAGAGTATGTGACGAGGGAGGGGAATTTTCTCTCCCTATTTTTGTGCCATGAGCAAGGCACCGGAGCGGAAATGGCCGGCGTTTGACAGGCTTCGCACTAGAGAGTAGAGAGAACGGAGCCGGAATCCTTGCCGATAGTAACATGAAGAAATCAATACTTTAAAAAAGGAGGGAACCATGAAACGATTTATCATCCTGTTTTGTACCGTTCTGGCAAGTACTGTTTTGTGTAGTGCTGCGATGAGCAGCAGCCGTGTGCGTCTTGAAGCCCGTTTCCTGACGGACAAAATGGCTTACGAACTGAAGCTGAGCAAAGCACAGTATAACGATGTGTACGAAATCAACTACGACTTTATCGCGAACATCGGTTCGTTGATGGACAATGTGCTTCGTGGCGAAGAGTGGGCATTGAACCGCTATTACGATTGTCTGGACATCCGCAACGACGACTTGCACTGGGTGCTCAACCGTAGCCAGTACGGCCACTTCATTCAGGCAGCCCATTTCTTCCGTCCTGTTTATGTATCGGGCGGACGTTGGAATTTCCGCATTTATCTGACTTACACCAATCATAAGCATTTCTATTATCCGTGTCCTCCACACTATAAGACGTATTGCGGTGCACATGCTCGCCCTCGTCACAACCATGTGAGCTATTATAAAGGACGTTACCATCATGCGTTTTACGCGGGCAATTTTCGCATCCGCGATGGTAAGCACTATCATTCCAGCCGCCGTTCGGACTTTGGAAGCATCCGCTTGCGTCCCGGTTCGTCAAAAGCTCCCGACTGGAAAGCACCGAGTCGTCCGAAACCCAAACCCGAAAAGGCTCCGGTGAAAGTCATTCGCCCTAAAAAAGACAAGGATAAGGCCCCGGCTCACCGCCCTTCAAGAGAGCCTTCGAGAAAGGAACAGAACGACCGTGCTTCGTCCAACTCCATACGAAAAAGGGCGTGAAATGTACGATTTTTGCCGGCGATGTTACGTAGAGTGAAGTTTTTGTTACCAGAATGCAAGTGATGAAGAATGCTTTCAGAAAATGTATGAAGCGTTACAAAAACGTGACAATGACTCTGTAACTTGCTGATTATGACGATTGTCAGTTTTTGTCAGTTACTTTTTCTTGTGTGTAATTCCCATTTTATTTAATTTTAGACACTGATACAGAGGGGCTTCGAGCAACGCTTGTGTTGCTCGTGAGCCACACTTGTGTCGTTCGTGAGCCGTGCAAGTGTTTCTCGCGAGCCGTGCAAGTGTGGCTCACAACGGCTACAGGTAGTTTCCGGTGCTGAAATAGATGTTTGTGTTCGCCATGTGCCACTTGGCGGTTGTAAAGTCCCTCTTTGTAACAGCTGTTAGGGGAAAAGAAAGGTGAAAGGGTGAAGGCTGTAGCCGGAAACAACACTGTCTGAAGACAGATGTTTTTCTCTCCTTTCACGCTTTCACCGGCTTCTAACTGTTGATTATCAGTGGAATGTGGTGAAAGGTGAAGTCTCACACTGGCTTCACAATTCTTTTGATTCACTTTCCATTTCTTCTTCCCCTTCCTCAGCCTGTGTATGGAAACTTGCAAGAGCTGCACCGCGCAGTGTGACATTGGCTATGTCCACCTTGGCGGCCTGTTCCTCGCTGATAAGCCCTTTCTTGGTCAGTCGTTCGGCGATGAGGCGGAAGTAGCCTTCCTGGCTGTCGCGCAGACGCCCGTCGGGAGTGAAAGAACTCTTGTAGTGTTTGGGCTTGGGGATGATGGATGCCAGGAAGATACACTCTTCCAGCGAGAGCTGTGAAGGCCGTTTGTCGAAGTAGAAGTCGGCTGCTTCGTGAATACCATAAATCAGAGGACCCCATTCGGCAATGTTCAGATATACCTCGTACATGCGCTCTTTTGACGTGAGGTGTTGCCCTTCGATCAGCCAAACAATGAGCGCTTCTTCCAGCTTGCGGGCTATGTTCTTGTTGCGGGTCAGGAAGACGTTCTTGACCAGTTGCATCGAGATGGTGCTGCCTCCCCGTGCAAACTTGCGTACCTTGAGGTCGTGTATCAGGGCTTCGCGCAGTGCGTCGGGCAGGAATCCGTGATGATAGAAGAAGGCACCGTCTTCGCTTTGCATGACGGACATCTGCAACAGGTCCGGCACTTCGGCAAGGGGAGTGAAGTGCTCCCACGACGGCCCTACAGGGAAGGTGCGGACAGGACGGCCGTCTTCGTAGGCCGTGTATTCAAATTCGTCGCTCATCTTGTTCAGCGGAGTGTGTCCGAATTGGCGGATGCGGAAATTTCTGCTTTTCAGTTCCGATTCAAGGCGGAGGCTGTCCAGTTGGGCAAAGTCTACATCGAGCAGAAAATGATAAGCCAGTTCGCCTTCGGTGCGGATGCCTTCCAGGTTCTCGAACAATCCCTTGGGAAGCGAGCTGAACAGTTCTTCGGCCGGAAACCAGGGCTTGTCGACGGATGCAGTGAAGTGCCACGTTGGCTCCGCTCCCGATTGTTGCGGGTGTTCTATTCGCATGTAGGGGTGAAAGGTGAGTGCATTGAAGCGTACCAGACTGGCACTGTCCAGCTCGACGGATTGCGGTGCCACATCGACGTGGAAGCGAAGTTGTCCGTGGTCAAGGTTGATCTTATCGGTGGACAGACGCTTGTGATAGACGTGCAGGCCGCGCACTTCGGCTTCTCCTACAAGGCAAGCAAGGCTGTTGTCGCTTTTCTCTTGCGACAGACGGCACGTAAGGCTGTCAAACTGTACCTCGGCTCCAAAACGTCGGCGGATGTAGGGGACGGTGAGCTGGGGAGCAGTGAGCGTGGCATGCAGGCGGCGGTCCGACGGATTCAGTTCGCCACTGATGTTCCACTGTTGCCTTAGACTGTCTTCCTGAATGAGCATTTGAGACTGGAAGCGTCGGTCGGAAATGTGCAGTCGGGGGATGTGGAAAGCAACAAAGTTGCTGTCGTTTCGTTCGTAGATATGAAGGTTGTTCAGTTCGCCGTTGCCCGGAAGCAGACCGAAAAGGAGGTCGAGCAAAGTGTTGACGCGGCGGGCGTAGTTTCTCTCTGCTTTAGGAACTTCGGGTTGGGAGTCTTTCGAGGAGGGAAGGAACAGAAAATCGTAGTTGGCTTTGCCATCCTGCTTGATGAACCGGAGTGAGAGTTCGTCCATACCGACGTGACGGACATTGATATTGCCTCCAAGCAGTGCCCACAGTCCGATGCGTAAGTCGAGCGACTGCAGGGACAACAGTGTATCGCGTCCTGCGGGAACAACGGTCAGTCCCTCGACAGCGATGGTCCGGAACCCTTTCATGTGCAGCTTTTCATAGTTGATGTCGAGTCCGTAGCGTTGCTCTAAACGGGCCATGTGTTTGCCGGCTACGTGTCGTAACAAGTTTCCGCGGCTCAGGAAGGCCACTGCGGCAACCAACAGAAATAGCAGCAGTATGGAGGCTGCTGCTACTTTTACATGTTTTTTGTTCATATCTTTATGCTTATAGTCTCGTCTAAATCCTTTTCGGGCACAAAGATACGACTATTTTACGTCATTCTATCGGTATGCCTTGATAGAAGTCCAGAATCTTGGTGCGGAACAGATAGTCGTACTTGGCTTGCAGTTCGTCGCTTTGGGCTTTCATCAGGTTTTGTTTGGCTTCGTTATACTCGACGGCTGTTGCCTTACCGTTGATGTACTTCTCGTTCATCAGCTGGAAGGAAGCCTGGCTGGCTTCAGTGGCGGCACAACTGCTGGTGTATTTGCTTTCGGAAGCAATAGCGTTGTACCAGGCCTGCTGAATCTCCTTGTAGAGGGTCTTCTTGGCATTGTCCAGTTGCAGGGCATAACTCTCGCGTTGCAGGCGGGCTGTGCGTACCCGGTTGCGGGTGCTCAGTCGGTTGAATATGGGTACGCTCAGGCTGAGGCCGATGTACTTGCTGAAGTTGTCACCCATCTGCTGGTTAAACGTACGGTTGATGGTCGAGTAGTAACTGGTACCCAGGCTTCCGTTCAGGTTGATTTGCGGATAGAAACCGCTCTGTGCGATGCGGATGCTGTGACGGCTGCCTTCCAGACGATACTGGGCTGCCTGTATGGCGGGCTTGTTGACTACGGCATTCTGGTAGATTTCGTCAGGAGGCGTCAGCGGAGTTATTTCCAGCTGGACGGAAGGTTCTTCCAGTGCGAAGCCTTCGGGCGTTTCCAGTTCGATGAGCTGGCTGAGGTCGAGCAGGGCCAGCTGATAGTCGTTGTTGGTCTGCACAGCAGTCATTTCGTCTTGTGCCACACGTGCTTTAGCTTCGGCCACTTCGGCCGGCGAGGCTTTTCCCACTTCGGCTAGGCGGCTGATGCGTTGCAGCTGTTCTTTGCTCAGGGCTACCTGTCCTAAGGCTACCTGATGCAGTTCTTTGTTGAATAATACTTGCAGATAGTACGATGCCACGTTGATGGAGATGTCTTCTTTGGCTTTCTCCAGGTCGGCAGTGGCGGCTTTCAGATTCAGTTTGGCCAGTGCGTACTGGTGCGGAATCTGCAATCCGGTGAACAGGGGAACGCTGGCACTGAGTGACATGTTGGTACCGTTGCTGCTGGTGTTGACGTATACGGTAGAGTAGTCGCCGGTACTTTCATCGGGCACGGCGGTTTGCGTACGTCCCCAGTTCCAGCTTTGGTTGGCGCTACCGTTCACGCTGGGCAGTCGTGCCCATTTGGCTGTATTTACTTCTACTTCGCTTTGGCGGGCGGCGTTTTCGCTTTGCCTGATGTTGATGTTGTGCTCGATGGCGTATTCGATGCAGCGGCGCAACGACCAGGTGTCTTGTGCCTGCAAGCCGGTGGCAGCACAAGCTATGCAGGCTATGGTGAGTAATCGTTTCATAAGAATTGTCTCGGATGGTTAGGTTAGTGGTTAATTTTCTTCTTCATCGTTCTTGTTGGCATTGCGTATCAGGTCGTTGGTAGTGATGCCTTTCTTGACGGCTATTTTTATGCCGTCACTCATGCCTACTTCGATGGGCTGACGACGGAACTGCTGCTGTGGAATGCTGTCGGTCAGTACATAGACAAAGGTGCTGTCGTCCTTGAATTCGACGCAGCCTTCGGGAATGGCGAGTACCTGGCTGGCACGTTCGAGCACGATTTCACCGTTGGCCGAATAGCCTGAGCGGATAACCACTGTGTCGGGCACAGTAACGGCTGCCTTGATTTCGAACTGATTGGCACCGTTGGCTTCGGTCGACTTGGGGGCGATGTACTCCAGCTTGGCTTGGAAAGTGAGGTCCTGCAAGGCACCGATAGTGATTTTCACCGGCATGCCTTCGCTGACACGGCCCACTTCGGTTTCGTCGATATTGCCACGGAAGATGAGGTCGTTCATGTCGGCCACGGTAGCGATGGTGGTTCCGTCGTTGAAGGTATTACTCATGATGACGGAGTTACCTACCTTGACGGGTACGTCCAGGATAAGTCCTTCGATAGTAGAGCGTATCAGGGTGCTGGAGAAGGAGGCACTGTTTTGGGTGATTCCCTCTTTTACAATCTGCAGGTTGTCCTTGGCGGCTTGCAGTTCTTCGCGTGCCTGGCGGACGGTGACTTCGCCTTTCTCATATTCTTCGGCACTGATCAGTTTGTCCTTGTAAAGTTTCTCTAAGCGGGCAAAGTCGGTTTCGGCCTGTCGTCCGTTGATTTCGGCCAAGCGGACGCGGCTTTCGGCAGCATTCAGTGTGCCCAGTTCGGGGATGACTTTTACCTTGGCTATCACTTCGCCCTTCTTTATCTTCTGTCCGGCTTCTTTGTAGACTTCTTCGATGATACCCGAAATCTGGGGCTTGATGAGGACCTCGTCCCGTGGTTCTATCTTACCGGTGACGACGGTAGTCTTTTCCAGGTCGGCCACAGCAGGACGGACTGTTTCGTATACGGTGACTTCTGGTTTCGACTTCTGGTAGAGGAATACGAAGGTCCAGATGAAGATGCCGGCAACGATAACCAGCAATGCGCTTTTCAGAATCTTTTTTGCTTTCATATTTGATGCTTGTTGTTAGTTTATATTCTTATGTTGGGTGATTGGATTTCGTTCCATCGATTTTCGATCGATCGTTCGAAGGAGTCTCGAATAGTCGTTCGAAAGTCGTTGGAATGTTCGTTCGAACGGCATTGAAATGCGGATTTCAAAGCCGTTGGAATTACTATTCGTCGCGTATTGCCTCTATCGGTTTGATGGCCATGGCACGGTAGGCTGGTGCCAGCCCTGCCAGTACGCCAAGAGCGATGAGCAGGATACAGGTGCCGACGGCCATGCCGAAGCTGACCTGGTAGTGCGTCTCGATGACTCCTTGCGGATTGGCAGCTGCCTCAAGAACCTGCAGCACCAGTACGGCTAGCGAGATGCCAGCCATGCCCGCTACAGTAGTCAGCACCATGCTTTCGGAGAGAATCTGTTGCAGGATGTCGCGCGGACGGGCACCGATGGCACGGCGGATGCCTATTTCGGTGGTACGCTCGCGTACGGTCACCATCATAATGTTCGACACGCCGATAGCGCCGGCGAAGAGGGTACCCAGGCCCACCATCCAGATCAGGATATGCACACCCGTCATCAGGGCATCCATCATGGAGAACATGGCTTCGACGTTGAGCATCATCACAGCCTGTTTGTCGTCGGGTGAGATGTAGTGGGCTGCTTTGACGGTCTGTTTCACCTGTTCTTCCACGTCGGCCACCTTTACACCCGGTTTCATGGTGAAACAGATCAGTTCTACGGTATTGCCCAGGTTGTACATCTTCCGCATCGTAGTGTAAGGCAGGGTGACGGCTTCGGAAGCCTGTCCCTGGATGTTGACATTGCCCTCGGACGAGCACATGCCTATTACCCGATAGTAGATACTGTCTACCTGTATGTATTTGCCGCAGGGGTCACCTCCTTTGGGGAAGAGACTTTCGTAGACACGTTTACCAATCACACATACTTTGCGCGCCTCACGGATGTCCACGTCGTTGATGAACCGTCCATAAGCAATCTCCTGATGCTCTATCTGTTCGTAGTCCGGATAGAGACCTTTGACGCTGCAATCGTATTTGTTACCTTCGTAGATGGCTGTCTTACCCCATTTGGCCACTGAAGGAGTAGCAATCTCTATCTTGCTCAACTTACCGATTCGTTCTACATCGGCCATTTCCAGATCCCAGCTTCGTCCTTTGCGGAAGCCTTTGTACGCTTCGCCTGTCGGTTGGGCGAAAATAAAGCCTGAATTGGTGGCAAATCCTTCGAATTGTTTTCGCAATTCCTGTTCCATGCCTTGCCCACCTCCTATGAGAGCCACAAGCATGAAGATACCCCAAAATACGCCGAAAGCTGTCAGCAGGCTTCGCGTCTTGTTACGGGTGATGGTGACGAGGATTTCCTCGCAAGTGTCTTTGTCTATTTTCATAATGAATAAGAAACCTCACCCCCGGCCCCTCTCCCAAGGAGAGGGGAGTAGGAGGCGATACTTTATGATGAATGTATTATACCATATTATATATTAATCTCTATTTTTAAATTCTATGTCTTTTTCTCCCCTCTCCTTGGGAGAGGGGCTTGAGGGGTGAGGCTTTCCTTTAATCCGCCCTCAACGCCTCAATCGGTTTAATCTTCGTAGCCTTTCGGGCGGGGAAGAATCCGGCCAGCGTACCGGCAATGACCAGCGTCAGTGTGGCTTGTATGGCGATGCGCAGATCCACCGTAGGGTCGCTGAACATTTTGGCCTGGAACATGCTGGCATCCATTGTCTGGTTTCCGAATGTGTTGTCCATCCACTCCGTCACTCCGATTCCTGCCACCATGCCGATGTAGCCGAACAAGGTAGTGATGGTAATACTTTCGATGATGATGAGCCACAGGATAGAGGCCGGTTTGGCGCCCAGTGCCTTACGGATGCCAAACTCGTGGGTTCGTTCGCGTACGGTGATGAGCATGATGTTCGACACACCTACAATACCACTCAACAGAGTGAAGATACCAATCACCCAAATGGCTGTGCGTAGGATGCCCATGGCATTCATGGTACGCAGGTAGTCGGTGAAGCGGTTCCATATCCAGATAGCGCTGGTGTCGTCGGGCGAGAAGCGGTGGTTCGCACCGATTACACGGCGATATTCTTGTTCGAAGGCTTCGTTGCTTTCGATGGAAGTCAGGCCATCGGTAGTCAGTAGGATGTTGTTCAATTTATTCCCTTTGTTGTAGATGGTTTGTAAGGTGCTGAAGGGGATGTAGGCTTCGCTGGGCTCACTATTGCCCTGATCGTTGTAAAGCCCTACAACCTGATAGACCACACCGCTGGCATTGACAAACTGACCAATAGGATTGGTATGTGTCTTACCAAAAAGAATATCAGCAGATTTCTTATGGAGGACAATGACCTTACGTCGTTCTTTCAAGTCGGTGACGTTGATAAAGCGTCCTTCTGCAGTTTTGATAGCTTCAATTTCGGTGTAGTTGGGGTGTACTCCCAGCAATGATAAATTGACATATTCTTTGCCGAAACTGATGTTGAGGCTGCTCTGGCGTACAGTGGCACCCACGCTGGTCACGTTTTCGGGGAATTGTGTCTCGGTGTCTGCCAGGTCTCGGTTGTCTAACTCAATGCGTCGTCCTTCTTTCAGTCCGTCATACGACAGAGTGGTCCAACCAGGAAAGATGCGGATAGAGTTGAGCGCCCGCTCGGACGAATTCTGTTCGAAGGCATGGATGAGGCCGTTGCCTGCTCCCAGGAGGACGATGAGCATAAAGATGCCCCATGCCACGGCGAATCCTGTCAGGAAAGTGCGGAGTTTGTTGCGCTTCAGGGTGCCGTATATTTCTTGCCAAAGGTCAATCATATTTGTCTTTTTTAGAAGATAGAAGATGTCATTTCATAAATCCATTTTTTCCGAACGGAGAAGCATCGTGATTCAAATTCTCTTCGATGGTGCCTATAATGCCGTCCTTAATGTGGATAATCTTGTCTGTCTGGTTGGCAACGCCGCTTTCGTGGGTCACCACAACGATTGTCATGCCTGTCTGGTGAAGATCTTTCAGAATCTGCATCACTTCGACTGAGGTTTTACTGTCAAGGGCACCGGTCGGCTCGTCGGCCAGAATGATTTGCGGGCGGGTGATAAGAGCGCGGGCAATGGCTACACGCTGTTTCTGACCACCTGACATTTCGTTGGGCATGTGGTTGGCCCAGTCTTTCAGTCCCAGACGGTCAAGGTATTCCAATGCCAGGGCGTTGCGTTTCTTCCGGCTCACTCCCTGATAGAAGAGGGGAAGGGCTACGTTCTCGACTGCATTCTTGAAAGAAATAAGGTTGAATGACTGGAAAATGAAACCAATCATACGGTTACGATACTCGGCGGCACGCGTCTCACTCAGATTCTTGATAAGGGTACCATTCAGATAATATTCACCTGTATCGTAGTTGTCCAATATACCTAATATATTAAGTAAGGTAGATTTTCCAGATCCTGAAGCACCCATGATGGATACAAATTCTCCTTTTTCGATGTGCAGGTTTATACCTTTGAGTACATGCAGTGGCGCGCCATTGTTGTAGGTCTTATTGATGTCTTTTAGTAGTATCACGACTCTCTTGATTTAATGTTTGCTCTTATTAATTTTTACTATTAGACGCACAAGTGTTGCGAAAAGTTGCAAATCGGCTGAATTTTTTTAAAAAAAGATTTTGTAGTGTCGTTTTTCTTTGTGACTTTTGTAAACATAAACATTTTAACAACTAACCCTTTAAAAACAATTAATATCATGAATTCAACCATGGAGAAGCCCTACGTAGTAGGTATTGATATAGGCGGAACAAATACAGTTTTCGGTATTGTTGACGCGCGTGGAACGATTGTGGCTACAAGTTCTATT
>NZ_JAULLJ010000058.1:0-12794 GCF_030518095.1 Bacteroides sp. ET489 | reverse complement strand
AAGCGTGATTTGCGGGAATTTGTTTTTCCTTCTTGTAAGAAGTTTGAAGAGGGTAATAGAAGTTTAGAAACCTTGTTGTTTCATTACTTCCCAAAGTTTTTTAGACATAGCTTCGGCATCTTTCTTAGTGTAGCGTACGTCTGTAAATACTTGAGCCAAGGTTTCTTTTTTGTTTTCTTCTATATATTTTTTGTTCTCGTCCAGCGATTCCTTGTAGGCATACAGGCGGTCAATGTCGGAAGGAGTATAATCGTGGTAGACTTCTTTGTGTATGATGGCTTCGAGTGGCAGACGGTCGGTTTGTGCAGGCGTTTCGTCGGGCCAGCCTACAGTAATAGTAGTAAGCGGGAATACTAATTCCGGTAATTCTAAGGCTTCTACAATCATGTCGGGGTTGTAGGTTGTGGTTCCCAGATAGCAGATGCCTAGGCCTTTTTCTTCGGCGGCTACACAAAAAGTCTGTGCTGCGAGCAGAGTGTCGACGGCTCCGGTTATAAACCATTCGAAGTTATTGTAGCCAGGTTGTGCTTTGCGTTGCTCGCACCATTTGCTGAAACGGCGTAAGTCGATGCAGAAAGTTAGTACGACGGGTGCGTTTTGCACCATAGGTTGGTTGAAATGTGCTGGTGCCAGACGGGCTTTTCGCTCAGCGTCTCTTGTTACAATTACGCTGTAAACTTGCATGTTTCCAACAGTAGAGGCTCGAAAGGCTGTTTCGAGTAAATCATTTAACAATTCGGCGGGAATATCCTTTGGCTGGTATTTCCGTATTGTTCTTCTTTCTTTTAGGCTTTCCATATTTTGTCTTTTTTCTGCAAATATAAGAAAAGAATTATAGAAGTTGTTCACAGCTCCTGTTAATATCTTCCTCCTTTTTTAGAAAAGTATAATTATTCTTTGGTTTTATACATATATCTTTTCCTTTTTGGAAAACTTTTCTTCTTGTTGAAAAAGATAAGTTGTTTATAATCAGATGTGATTCTTCTCTAAATGGAAAACTTTTATTCTGTTGATAAAATGTTCGCTTTTTATTTTGCTGAATAGAAAAACATTCATAGCTTTGCATCCGCATTTGTTGACGATAAGTACGACTTCTACACAAATACTTATAGCAGATAAATCTAAGAAAATACAAATATAGTGGAAAAGAAAGTTTATTCTTATGAAGAAGCTTTTGAAGAATCTTTACGATACTTCCAAGGTGATGAGTTGGCTGCCAGAGTTTGGGTAAACAAATACGCAGTCAAGGACTCTTTCGGTAATATTTACGAAAAATCTCCGGAAGACATGCATTGGCGTATAGCTAATGAGGTGGCTCGTATTGAGGCCAAATATCCGAATGCGTTAAGTTCAGAGGAACTGTTCGCTTTATTCGATCATTTCAGATATATTGTTCCTCAGGGAAGCCCGATGACTGGTATTGGCAATAACTATCAGGTTGCTTCTTTGTCCAATTGTTTTGTGATTGGTGTGGATGGAGAGGCTGATTCTTATGGAGCTATTTTTAAGATTGATGAAGAGCAGGTTCAGCTGATGAAACGTCGCGGTGGTGTGGGACATGATTTATCACATATTCGTCCGAAAGGTTCACCGGTTAAAAACTCTGCTTTGACTTCTACGGGTTTGGTTCCTTTTATGGAACGTTACTCAAACTCTACACGTGAAGTTGCTCAAGACGGACGCCGGGGAGCCTTGATGTTGAGTGTCTCTATCAAGCATCCTGATTCGGAAGCATTTATAGATGCTAAGATGACCGAAGGTAAAGTAACAGGTGCTAATGTGTCTGTGAAGTTGGATGATGCTTTCATGGAGGCTGCTATTGAAGGAAAACCTTATGTTCAGCAATATCCTATAGACTCGGTTAATCCTATATTTAAGAAAGAAATCGATGCTTCGGCGTTGTGGAAGAAGATTGTGCACAATGCATGGAAGTCGGCTGAGCCTGGTGTGCTTTTCTGGGATACTATTTTGCGGGAATCGGTTCCCGATTGCTATGCAGACTTGGGTTATCGTACAGTATCGACCAATCCGTGTGGAGAGATTCCGTTGTGTCCCTATGATTCTTGTCGTTTGCTTGCCATTAACCTGTATTCGTACGTGGTGAATCCGTTTAAGCCTGATGCTTATTTTGATTTTGAATTGTTTAAGAAGCACGTGGCTTTGGCGCAACGCATTATGGACGATATTATCGATCTGGAGTTGGAGAAGATCGAAAAGATTTTGGCTAAGGTAGATTCAGATCCCGAATCGGATGATGTAAAGCGTACGGAGCGTGTGTTGTGGGAGAAGATTTATAAGAAGAGTGGACAGGGACGTCGTACCGGAGTAGGTATAACGGCTGAAGGTGATATGCTCGCAGCTTTGGGATTGCGTTACGGAACTGAAGAAGCTACCGAATTCTCGGAAAAAGTTCATAAGACTATTGCTCTGAGTGCTTATCGCTCTTCTGTTGAGATGGCCAAAGAACGTGGAGCTTTCGAAATATACGATACTGAACGCGAGAAGAATAATCCGTTTATCAGTCGTTTGCGTGAGGCTGATCCTGAATTGTATGAGGAGATGGCTAAATATGGCCGTCGTAACATTGCCTGTCTGACGATTGCTCCTACAGGAACAACCAGCTTGATGACGCAGACCACTTCGGGCATCGAACCGGTATTCCTTCCCGTTTATAAACGCCGTCGTAAAGTAAATCCTAATGATACGAATGTTCGTGTCGACTTTATTGACGAAACAGGTGATGCTTTCGAGGAATACATTGTTTTCCATCCCAAGTTTGTAACATGGATGGAAGCACAAGGATATAATCCGGCAAAAAGATATACGCAGGATGAGATTGATGCTTTGGTTGCCAAGTCTCCTTATTATAAGGCTACTTCTAACGATGTAGACTGGCTGATGAAGGTCAAGATGCAGGGACGCATTCAGAAATGGGTAGACCACTCCATCAGTGTAACCATCAATTTGCCCAGCGATGTAGATGAGGAACTTGTCAATCGTCTGTATGTAGAGGCATGGCGTTCCGGTTGTAAGGGATGTACGGTTTACCGTGATGGCTCTCGTTCGGGCGTGCTGATTTCTACAAAGAGCGATAAGAAAGAAGAACTTCCTCCTTGCAAACCGCCTACGGTTGTCGAAACGCGTCCTAAAGTGTTGTATGCCGATGTCGTACGTTTCCAGAACAACAAGGAAAAATGGGTGGCATTTGTCGGTTTGCTCGACGGGCATCCTTACGAAATCTTCACCGGTGTGCTGGACGATGATGAAGGAATTATTTTGCCGAAGAACGTTGTTTCGGGACATATTATAAAGAATGTCGATGAAAACGGAGTGAAACGTTACGACTTCCAGTTTGAGAACAAACGAGGATACAAAGTTACAATTGAAGGCTTGTCCGAGAAGTTTAATAAAGAGTATTGGAACTATGCCAAACTGATATCTGGTGTGCTCCGCTATCGTATGCCAATTGAACAGGTGATGAAACTTGTCAGCTCGTTGCAACTGGATAGTGAAAGCATCAATACTTGGAAGAACGGTGTGGAACGTGCTTTGAAGAAGTACGTAACTGATGGCACGGAAGCCAAAGGCAAGAAATGTCCGAACTGCGGTAATGAAACACTTGTTTATCAGGAAGGCTGTCTGATTTGTAAAACTTGCGGCGCATCGCGTTGCGGATAAAGAACCGGAATGAAGCAAACGTTTGCATAGGATTTTAAAAGGCTTGGATAACAATAGCTGCATGATTATGATTTATAATTTTTATACTTGCATAATCGAATGCAGCTATTGTCGTTTCTAAATCTAATATATATGACGCTATCATTTAATATTGAGTATCGCACCAATTGGGGAGAAGAAATCAGAGTCCTGGGCTCTGTCCCCGAACTGGGTGAAAACCGGCCAGAAGGAGCAATTCCCTTGAGCACGGTTGACGGCATTCATTGGACAGCAGAAATAGAAATCCGGATGCCGGAAAATGGCAGCGTGCAGTATGGCTATCATGTATATCGTGAAGGTAAGTCTGTACGTGCCGAATGGAACAGTCTGCCGCGTGTGTTACACGTGTCGGGCGCTGTTGCTGAAAAAGTTTATAACTTGTATGACTGTTGGAAGGATCTGCCCGAACAACAGTATTTTTATACTTCTGCATTTACCGAATCTTTGTTGGCACACAGAGAGCGTCAGGCTGCTGTAACAAGTCACGAGCGCAGTATCCTGATCAAGGCTTATGCGCCTTGTATCGATGCCGACCATTGCTTGGGTATTTGCGGCAATCAGAAAGCATTGGGCAATTGGGATCCTGATAAGGCTATCCTGATGACTGATGCTGATTTTCCCGAATGGCAGATTGACTTGGATGTCGAAAAGCTGACTTTCCCTTTGGAATACAAGTTTATTTTGTACAATAAGAAAGAACAGCGTGCTGTAGCCTGGGAAAATAATCCGAACCGCTATCAGGCCAATCCGAAGATGGGACCGTGCGAGACATTGGTTGTAGGCGACCGTTACGTTTACTTCAACCTTCCGGCATGGAAGGGAGCAGGCGTAGCTGTGCCCGTATTCTCGCTTCGTTCCGAGCAGAGTTTTGGTGTGGGTGACTTCGGTGACCTGAAACGTATGATAGACTGGGTTGTAAAGACCAGTCAGAAGGTTGTGCAGATTTTGCCTATCAATGATACAACCATGACGCATACGTGGGTCGACTCTTATCCTTATAACAGCATCTCCATTTATGCTTTCCATCCGATGTATACTGACCTGAAGCAGTTGGGTAGTCTGGAGGATGCCGGACTGATGGCCGACTTCGAAAGACGGCAGAAAGAACTCAACGCTTTGCCTGCTGTGGACTACGAGGCCGTAAACCGTGCCAAGTGGGACTACTTCCGTCTGATATTCAAGCAGGAAGGCGAGAAGGTTTTGGCTTCGGACGAATTCAAATGTTTCTTCGAGGCCAACCGTGAGTGGTTGCTTCCTTATGCAGCATTTAGCTATCTGCGCGATACGTACGGCACACCGAACTTCCGCGAATGGCCCCGTTATCAGGTGTACAAGGCCGATGAAATCGAGGCGCTTTGCGATCCTGCTTCCGAGGTGTATGCAAGCATTGCCATCTATTATTACATACAGTTCAATCTGCATAAGCAATTGCTGGCAGCTACCGAGCACGCCCGTGCACATGGTGTAGTGCTGAAAGGTGACATTCCTATCGGCATCAGCCGCAACAGTGTGGAAGCCTGGAAAGAACCTCACTATTTCAATCTGAACGGACAGGCCGGTGCTCCGCCCGATGATTTTTCGGTGAACGGGCAGAACTGGGGATTCCCGACTTACAATTGGGATGTGATGGAGAAGGACGGTTATGCATGGTGGATGAAACGTTTCCGCAAGATGTCCGAGTACTTCGACGCCTATCGCATTGACCATATTCTTGGCTTCTTCCGCATTTGGGAGATACCGATGCATGCCGTACACGGGCTGTTGGGCCAGTTTGTGCCTGCCCTGCCTATGTCGCGCGAGGAAATCGAAAGCTACGGTCTGCCTTTCCGCGAGGATTTCTTCCTGAAACCTTATATACATGAGTATTTCTTAGGTCAGGTGTTCGGTCCGCATACCGATTATGTGAAGCAGACTTTCATCGAACCGACTGATACGTTCGAGATATATCGCATGCGTCCTGAGTTTGATACTCAACGCAAGGTTGAGGCCTATTTTGCTGGAAAGACCGATGCCGACAGCATCTGGATACGCGACGGACTTTATTCGCTGATTAGCGACGTACTTTTTGTCCCCGACCGTAGCGATCCGTATAAGTATCATCCGCGTATCGGCGTGCAGCACGATTTCGTTTACCGTGCACTGAACGATTGGGAGAAAGCAGCTTTCAACCGTCTGTACGACCAGTATTATTATCGCCGTCACAACGAGTTCTGGCATCAGCAGGCTATGAAGAAGTTGCCGCAACTGACGCAGTCGACCCGTATGCTGGTTTGTGGCGAGGACTTGGGTATGATTCCCGATTGCGTAGCTTGGGTAATGAACGACTTGCGTATCCTTTCGCTCGAAATACAGCGCATGCCGAAAGATCCGGCACAGGAGTTCGGACGTCCCGACTGGTATCCTTACCGTTCTGTATGTACCATTTCGACCCATGATATGTCCACCCTGCGTGGCTGGTGGGAGGAGAACAGCCAACAGACGCAACGCTACTTCAACTCCGTGTTGGGACGGTATGGCACGGCACCGGCCGAAGCTACACCGGAAATCTGCGAGGAGATAGTGTGCAACCATCTGTACGGCAACTCCATTCTTTGCATCCTTTCTTTGCAAGACTGGTTGTCGATAGACGGCAAGTTGCGTAACCCCAATGCGCAGGAAGAGCGCATCAACGTGCCGGCCAATCCGCGTCATTACTGGCGCTATCGCATGCATCTGACGCTGGAACAGCTGATGCAGGCCGACGGACTGAACGAGAAGATTAAGAGTCTGATTGCAAATACCGGTAGAAACTGTTAAGATGAAAAGTTATATTTTTCTCGACGACCTTTGCTTTTATGCTCATCACGGTGTGGGCGGACAGGAAACTTTGGTGGGTAATGAGTTTACTGTGAGTTTGCGTCTGAAAGTGGACGTTGCCCGTGCGGCGGCTACCGACGAGGTGGATGATACGGTCAGCTATGCCGACGTTTATCAGTCGGTGAAGGCCGAGATGGATGTCCCTTCCAAACTGTTGGAACACGTGGCAGGCCGGATTGTAAAGCGGCTGTTTGCCGATTTTCCGCAGGTGGAGCAGATTGAACTGAAACTCGCCAAACGCAATCCGCCGATGGGTGCCGACATCAAGGCAGCAGGTGTGGGGCTGGAGTGCGGACGCGCTGACTGCCCGCTGCTCTGAGTGTTCAGAGGCTGGCTTTGAATGCCTGGAGAAAGCTATATCAGACTTTGTTTTTCAGCCTATAAATACGGCTCGTGAACCATGCAAGTGTGGTTCGCGAGCCGTACTTGTGTTGCTCGTGAGCCGTGCAAGTGTTTCTCGCGAGCCATGCAAGTGTCTCTCACGACCGTGTAAAACAGCATCTGTACGTCGTGTCAGGAGGGGTAAGAACGCCCTTATGCCGGGCGGATATTCATCAGTCGGACGAAGGTCTTTTTGCCTTGCAGGTAGAAGGCTTTCAGAATGCTCTGACCAATCCGTTCGTGAATCTGTGTCAGCACGGCTTTCTGCTGGTTCTCTTCGCGCGAAGCAGCAAAATCCTTGCGCAGGGCGTGGTAGGCACGGCGGGCACGGAGGACGGCCATTGCGTTGGAACCCTGCAGTTTCAGCAGGAAGTTCAGTGCGGCTACATAGTCGAGTAGGGTGCGGATGCGCATTACGTTCTTCAGTTCGCCTTCGGGCAGGTTCTTGTAAAGCATCAGCAGGTTGTTGCGGAAGTTCAGGAAGGTTTTGCGCGGGTTTTCCTTGGTCAGCGTGGCACCTCCCAGGTGGTAGACTACGCTCTGGGGGATACATACCAGTTCCCGGCCACGTGCACGCAGTCGCCAGCACAGGTCTATCTCTTCCATATGGGCAAAGAACCGTCCATCCAGTCCGCCGGCTTCGCGGTAATCCTTCAGACGGATGAACAGGGCGGCACCGGTAGCCCAAAATACGGGAGCAATGGTATCGTACTGACCGTTGTCGGCCTCGACTGCCCCCATGATGCGCCCTCGGCAGAAGGGGTAACCGTACTTGTCGATGTATCCGCCGGCGGCTCCAGCGTATTCGAACAGATCTTTCTGCCGCAGACTCCTGATTTTAGGTTGGCAGCCCGCTACTTCGGGGTGGGCGTCCATGTACTCGGCCAGCGGGGCAAGCCAGTGTTCGGTGACTTCGACGTCGGAGTTCAGCAGGACGACGTATTCGGCCTCCACCTGCTTCAAGGCTTGGTTGTAACCGTCGGCAAAACCGTAGTTGCGGTCCAGCGTGATGAGGCGGACGGTGGGAAATTCGCGGCGTACCGTCTCAACGGAATCGTCCGTCGATCCATTGTCGGCCACATAGACTGTGGCTCCGTCGGCCTCGGAATAGGACACTACGGAGGGCAGGTAGGAGCGGAGCATCCCGCATCCGTTCCAGTTCAGAATGACGACTGCTATTTTCTTATCCATGTTGTATGACGTCTTCACGTTTCAGTTTCCAGCGTTTGTGCGACCAGAACCAGTAGGGCGGGTCGCGTCGGATGGTTTGCTCCAGCCTTCGGGCGAAGCATTCGGTTATCTCGCCGTCGGCAGTTTGCTTGGGCGTTTCGGTGATCAGGTCGAAGATAACTCGGCAGTGTCCCCGCTTCTGGCGTATCAGTTCGCAATAGAAGACGGGAAAGCCCATCATCCGGGCAATACGTTCGGCTCCGTCCATGAACACGGTGTCCTGATGGAGGAACGTAGTCCAGTAGTGCGCTTCGCTGCGGTTGGGCGACTGGTCGGTAATCAGTCCCACGGCCATGCGCTTGTGTTCGCGGCGCAGCTTTATCATTTCGCGCGCCGTGGAGTGTTTGGGCACGTTGTATCCGCCGAAGCGCGAGCGGATGCGTTTGAACATTTCGTCCAGATAGGGATTGTGCAGAGGTTTGTATACTTGTACCGGAAGGTCGCCGGGTTGCATGATGGCTCCCATTCCGATAATCCATTCGAAGTTGGCGTAGTGGGGAATCAGGAGCACAATGCCTCCGTATTTGTCTATCATGTTAAGATACTCTTCCTTGTTTTCGTAAGTCATGCGCCGGGTCAGCTCTTCGAAGGAGATTCGCAGGGTTTTCACTTCTTCGAGCATGTAGTCGCAGATGTAGTGGTAGAATTTGTTTTCTATCTCTTTCAGCTCTTCGGCGCTTTTTTCAGGGAAGGAGTTGCGCAGGTTGGTGCGGACCACCTTCCGCCGGTAGTGGATGACGTGCTGCATCAGGAAGGCAAGTCCGTCGGACAGAACGTAGATGGCTCTGAAAGGAAGCAGGGCCAGCAGCCACATTCCGGCATAGGTCAGCAGATATATAAGCTTCGATTTCACGGTTGGATGTTTCAGTTGTTCTTAAAATTCAGGTTCGAAAGCTGGCGGTTGGTTTAAAGTTTGATTTGTCCCAGCAAGGCGGTACCGTCTTCGTTGAAGTTGCCCAGCGTGATGGGAATCACCTGATTGTCGAGGCGATCGTCGTGGGGCACTTCCACACGTATGTAGTTGGCCGTGAAACCATGCATGGGGGCACCGGCCTTGGAACGTTCCAGCAATACGGGCAGGGTTTGTCCGATGTGGCGTGCGTAGAAGGCATGCGTCTTTTCGTCCGACAGCTCCAGAAGTCGTTGGCTGCGGCGGTGTTTCTCCTCGGGCGGGACGATGTAGTCTATCTTCAAGGCCTGTGTGCCGGGGCGCTCGGAGTAGCTGAATACATGCAGCTGGGTGACGTCCAGACTACGGATAAACTCGTACGCGCGTTCGAAGTACTCTTCGGTTTCGCCACGCGTACCTACTATTACGTCCACACCGATGAAAGCATCGGGCATCACTTCCTTTATTTTCCGTACTTTGGCGGCAAACAAGGCGGTGTCGTAGCGTCGGCGCATCAGCTTCAGCACTTCGTCGCAACCCGATTGCAGGGGAATGTGGAAGTGAGGCATGAAGCGTTTCGAACGCGACACAAAGTCGATGATTTCATCGGTCAGCAGGTTGGGTTCGATGGAGGAGATGCGGTAGCGTTCGATGCCTTCTACTTCGTCCAGTGCTTTCACCAGGTCGAAGAAGGTTTCACCGGTCGACTTCCCGAAGTCGCCAATGTTGACACCGGTCAGCACTATTTCACGTCCGCCCTCGGCAGCGGCCTGGCGTGCCTGTTCCACCAGCGATGCGATGCTGCCATTGCGGCTGCGTCCGCGTGCGAAGGGGATGGTGCAGTACGAACAGTAATAGTCGCATCCGTCCTGTACCTTGAGGAAGAAGCGTGTGCGGTCGCCCCGCGAGCAGGAAGGGGCAAACGTGCGGATGTCTTTCAGTGCCGAGGTATGGGCTTCGCCGTGTGCATGTTTTTGCAGGTCACCCAGATAGTTCAGCACGTCTTTCTTCTGTTCGGCACCCAGCACTACGTCCACACCTTCGATGTCGGCCACGGTGTCGGGTTTCAGCTGCGCGTAGCATCCGGTCACCACCACAAAGGCACCCGGGTGTTGCTTGATGAGCCGGTGGATGGCCTGCCGGCATTTCTTGTCGGCCACTTCCGTCACCGAACAGGTATTCACTACACAGATGTCGGCCTTTTCCCCCTTGCGTGCGGTGCGTATGCCCGCTTCGCGCAAGATGCGGCCGATGGTCGATGTTTCGGAAAAGTTCAGTTTACAGCCCAGTGTATAGTAAACTGCTGTCTTATCCTGAAATATAGTTGTATCTATCATAAACTTATAAAAAATCACTTTCAGGTCGCAAATATACATATTATTCATCTAAAATTCCTATTTTTGCACACTCATCAATTATCTGTGCAATGATACAAGAAAATTTCATCAAGCTGTACGAACGCAGCTTCCGCGAGAACTGGGATCTTCCGTGCTACACCGATTATGGTGAAGACACAACTTATTCGTATGGCGACGTGGCTCGCGAGATAGCCCGTCTGCATCTGCTGTTCAAGTATTGCCAGCTGAGGCGTGGCGATAAAATAGCCATCATCGGAAAGAACAATTCGCGTTGGTGCATTGCCTATATGGCCGTCATTACCTACGGAGGAATTGTGGTGCCCATTCTGCAAGACTTCAGTCCGAACGATGTACATCACATTGTCAATCACTCCGAGTCGGTCTTCCTTTTCACAAGCGACCTTATTTGGGAACATCTGGAGGAAGAACGTCTGGCAGGGCTTCGGGGTGTTTTTTCACTTACCGACTTCCGGTGCCTGTACCAGCGTGACGGCGAAACCATCCAGCTCTTCCTTAAACACCAGAACGAAGAGATGGACAAACACTATCCTAATGGTTTTCATAAAGAAGATGTCATTTACACAGAATTGAGTAATGACAAAGTGATGTTGCTCAACTATACTTCGGGTACAACCGGCTTTAGCAAAGGAGTGATGCTGACGGGCAACAATCTGGCAGGCAATGTGACTTTCGGTATCCGTTCACAGCTGTTGAAGAAAGGCGACAGGGTATTGTCGTTCTTGCCCTTGGCACATGCTTACGGCTGTGCATTCGACTTCCTGACGGCTACAGCTGTCGGAACCCACATCACACTGCTGGGTAAGATTCCTTCACCGAAGATCCTGATGAAAGCATTCGAAGAAGTGAAGCCCAATCTGATCATTACCGTGCCGTTGGTCATCGAGAAGATTTATAAGAATGTCATTCAGCCCATCATCAATCGCCGCAGTATGCGTTGGGCACTTAACATTCCCTTGCTGGATAGTCAGATTTATGGCCAGATCCGTAAGAAGCTGGTCGATGCGCTGGGAGGACGTTTCAAGGAAGTCATCATCGGTGGTGCTGCCATGAATCCCGAGGTGGAAGAATTTTTCCATCGCATTAAGTTTCCTTTCACCATCGGCTACGGTATGACCGAGTGTGCGCCGCTCATCAGTTATGCCCCGTGCGAAGAATTTGTTCCGACCTCATCGGGCCGGGTACTCGATATTATGGAAGCCCGTATCTGGAAGGAAGATCCGGAGGCTAAATACGGAGAAATCCAGGTGCGTGGCGAAAACGTAATGGTGGGCTATTACAAGAACCCCGAAGCTACCCGCGAGGCATTTACCGAAGACGGCTGGTTGCGTACCGGCGACCTTGGTTTGCTCGACGAAAAGGGCAACCTTTACATTCGCGGCCGCAGCAAGACGATGATTCTGGGTTCGAACGGGCAGAATATCTTCCCCGAAGAGATAGAAGCACGCCTTAACAACCTGCCTTTCGTGTTGGAGAGTCTTGTAATAGAGCGCAACAAGAAACTGGTTGCACTGGTTTATGCCGACTACGAAGCACTCGACTCGTTGGGACTGAACCAACCGGATAACCTGAAAGCCATTATGGACGAAAATCTGAAGAGTCTGAACGAAAGCGTAGCCGCTTACGAGAAGGTCAGCCAAATCCAGCTTTACCCGACCGAATTCGAGAAAACACCCAAGCGAAGTATTAAAAGATACCTCTATAATAGCATTGCTGTAGAGTAATATGTTTTTTAACATATAAAGAATATCCTCATATACAGTCATTTGCGAAAAGTTACAGAAAAACTTCAAAAAAAACTCTAAAAAAAATGGGTGTTTGGAGAACAACATATTTAAAAAGTGCATACCTTTGCAGCGTTTTAATAAAGCAAATGATTGTATTACGTTTTAAAAAGTAAAGGAAATGAAAAAATTAGTTTTGATGGCAGCAGCTATCGTAGCAGTATCTTTCGCATCTTGTGGTAACAAAGCAGCTAACGCTGAACAAGCAGCAGCTGATTCTATCCGTATCGCTGATTCAATCGCAGCTGTTGAAGCAGCCGCAGCAGAAGCTGAAGCAGCAGCCGCAGCAGCCGCTGACACTACTGCTCAAGATAGCGCAGCAGTTGTAGCTGAATAATTTTAGCACAACCTTAAGAGAGAATTGAAAGTCTGACGTGCGAAAGCACACCAGACTTTTTTTATTTTATATATCCTCGATGTAGCCCTGTCGGGACGATGCGGCGAAAAGGGCATATTTTTTTCCAGTTAGGAAAGTTTTTTTTCCTAACTGGGAAAATTTTTTTTTCTAACTGGGGAATTTTTTTTCTCTAACTGGGGAAAAAACGGGGGATTTCAGGGACG
>NZ_JAULLJ010000057.1:0-13390 GCF_030518095.1 Bacteroides sp. ET489 | reverse complement strand
GTCTTTAAACTCATAATACAACAGCACCGGATTGGAATCGCTCTCCAAACTCCTTATCAATTCTTTATTGACAACTTTATCAGACAACTGACCGGACTCGAAAAGTCTTTTCAACTCTGCCAATTGCTCCGTATTATAAAAGTAAAACACACCATCGGCATCCGCGCACAAGTACCCGGGAAGCGTAACGCCGTTTTGCTTGTTTCCTGCAAAAAAGATATCGTCTTTCTGTGTCTGGAAAATAGAAGTCTGACCACTTTTCAGATGATGGCGTACTTTAAGAAGCGATCCTCCATAACAATTAAACCAAAGATAGCCCTGATGAACATAGAAATTGCAAAAGCCCCAATAGACCTTCTTCTGTGTCAGGTGCATATACTGCTGCATCATTTTCTTGGTGAGCGCAACGGGGTCGCCAGACGAATGCAAATTGCTGTCCTTGAGCAGGTCGTCGCGTTTGATCACTTTTTCCCCATGAATAGCCAAAACAGGATATACTTCCCCCTCACGAATGGCCATGACGGTATCCATCAGCGCCGTACAGAACCAAAGTTCATCCCCGACACGAGTAAAAGGGGTACCAAAATTCAGAAATTCATTTTGCCAACCTTGATTATATGAATCATAATCCAGCAGGCTGGCAGTCATTTTGCCAGCTTGCAACAGATCTATCTGGTGCAGCAGATAATAAGGAGTATCGCCCTGTGCAGGCCAATGGTTCGACTGGTAAGCATAAAGAAAATCAGACTGATACGCTATATCGGCATAAAACGGTGGGCCGTCTAAGGATATTTCATCCTCAAAAGTACCGGTCAACAAATCATATCTCAATATCTTGTTGCGTGATGAGTCGTACAGATACAGTTTCTTCTTTTCCTCGTCAACAGTAAAGTCTCTGCAACCGGCATATTCACCGGGAGCCGGACCATTGTTCCCGAATTTTCGGATAAAGGAACCGTCTTTCTTGAAAGCATATACTCCTTCCGCCCGACGATCCATTAAATATAACGTATCGTTCACAGGCACCATCTTGCTGATGCTCGACAGCAAAACGTCTTTGGTTTCTAAAGGTATCAGACGAACATCTTTGAACAGTTCGGAATATCTCCATTGTTCAGTGGAAGCGCTATCCATATTGATGATACCTGCCTGTGAATGTACAAGCAAGGACCCTTGAGACTGACAGGCTACTACGGCAAAACCCAATACAAAAGCTAAAAGGAAAAATAGATTCCGTTTCATTTACATTACCTCCTACGAGTTCAGTCATGTTTTTATTCGCTGCTCTCTTTCACAAAGAAAAAGAAAAACGGTTAAAAAAGCAAGAAACTGAACCGAAAAGTCATATTGAAAATTCTTTTTTTCCACAAGTAGCAGCTGCGTTTCACCAAAGGCTACATTGATAATAAGAAGTCCAACAAAAATAAAGATTTATTCTCTTTATTTTATCGTAATAATCAATACAACCCTTTTTTATTATAGCGAATATTCCAATTTGAAGTACCTATAAAACTCAAGGCATACTTCTGCATAATTAAATTTCGTTCCATATCTTGGGAATTGCTTCACAGCGAGATATGTTTTCACTTGTTCTTTTGATAAATGCAATCCACCATTATATAAAGTTGCCCAATAAACCAATTTCTCTTCGTCTGTGTTAAAGCGTATATCTGCTGTTTTTATACGAACCGTTTCAATGAAAAGCAATAAATATGCTATTTGACCATCCAAACATGATAATCTTTGTATTCTATCATTCCTTTTCTCTCTTTCTGTCTTTTGGGAATTAGTGAATAATGACTTCTTTCCGGCTTCCAATATTTCGGCAAAACGGGGTTTCATCTGAAAAGGGCCAATACTGAAATTTCCCCATCCCTTTTGCACATACATTATCTTCAGCATGCCAGTTTCCAGTTCGTCCCTTACTTGAGAGTATTGGGTGACTTCCGGTGCTACAATACTCATAGCAATTATAGCCTCTTCTTTAGTAAGTGCATTACACAACTTATCTCTTACCTGTCGGTCCAAAAAAGAGATTGCTTCTTTCGTTTCTTGAGGATAGACAGAAAAATAGCCTGATAAAACTATAGCACAAGTAAGTAGCATTAAATTTTATAACAATATGATACTAACTGATTTCCTTCCAACGTTATCCAACAGAATGCATTTTCTGTTTTATCATACCAAGCATATATAGCACACTCTTTCCCAAATTTCTGATTATCAATCATTACATACGGATAATTGATATTCGAAATGAAATAATGACGTTCAGACGGATCTATTATCTCATATACCCGATCATGATAAAATGAATTTTTAAAGAATGACTGATAATCTGTTCTTTCCTCAATTTCTTTCAGAGGTTCAATTTGCTGTTTTTTGAAATTGAAAACTTCGTCAGAAGCCAAAATCTTCATGCTACCTTTACTGATATATACTTTCAAATCCCTACTCTCACCCAGATTCTGCTTGCTGCATACATTCAGTTCAGCCAAACAGGAACCATCATTAAAAACATACAGTTCACTTCTCCCGACACTGTCATTCGGCTGTAACGGAAGGTTATAATCTACGTTATCTATAGAGATATGTGCAGGAGTCAATTTTGCGGCATGAGTCTTATTCAGACTTTTAAATATATATGGCTGACTACTCCGACCATAAGTTGCTTGTAATGTATCTATCCTCATTTCTCCTATGTCGTATCCAGAAGATATGATACCGTCAAGATATATAAAATTATGCCCCATTTGCTGGTACGAAAAACTATTCTTGTAGAACCACGTTTTCATGGTTTCCTTAGAAAAGAGATGCCATAAATACCAAGTGTTTCTTGGATCCTGTTCTGATTCACCGCAAATAGGATAATTAATCTCTTCATAAGGCCCATACAGTTTGTTCTCTACCTTCAAATAATGATCTTTTCCTTGGGTATAAATAAGGATACATTTGTCGTAACTGTCAAAGTCGATATAATAACATGTGATTTTATCACAAGAAAATTTTTTCTCACCATTCCAGACAAATGTTTTTTTATGACTTAGCGTATCTTCTATGATACAGGCAAAAGACTGATCTTGAAACTTAATACTGGCCACATATTCATCGCAGAAAATGGCCTCATTCTCTTTCAATTCATAATGTACTTGACGTTCAATAGTACCTGCAAACACTGCTGAAACAAAGAATAACAAACTGATTGTTATGCCAACGGTAAACTCTATAATCTTCATGTTCTTTATATTTATGAGATTCTTATTCTGTTTTCTAAAAATACTAATGCATGAAAAACTGAAACATTCAGTATGTACCTATCATATACCAACAAAAAAGATTTAGCTATCTAATAACATAACTATAAATGCTTAAGTAAAGGCTACGTCATATCCACAAAATTCAAATTTATAGAAAATTTTAAAATAATCAAATAAAATAGCGGGAAAATCATAAAAGAATAAATCCTCGCCCGTGAAGTTTCACCACAACCACCTAACAACAAACAACTTACGGTGAAACATACAAAAAAAGCAATCCGCCCCATAAAATCGCGGTGAAAGGAGCGGTGAACCATTATCTTTCACCATATCTCACTGTTATTCAGCAATGAAGAACGGAGGTGAGGGCGTGAAGGATAAATCGGGGAAAACAGTTCTCAACAGGGAGAAAAGCCGGCTAAAGTCTATAGTTATCGTCCGAAAGTTTCACTTTACAACCGTCAAGTGCCTCTTTACAAACGGAAATAACCATCTGCTCCCAAAGAAACAGGAAGCAATGCGATGGTACACGACAAATAATGTCGGACAATCGGACAAGCAATGCCAGAGTGCCCGACAAGCAATGTCAGACCGGAACACAAGCATGGCTCGTGAGCCACGCAAGTGTTGCTCGTGAGCCGTACAAGTGTTTCTAGCAAACCGTGCAAGTGTCGTTCGCGAGCCGTACAAGCACGGCAGAACACACCGGTTTCACTCCCCGCAGGCCGGTTACGGGGAAAATAAACCGCCGAAAGTTTCGCTATCTACGCAATTTTTACGTAGCTTTGTGAAATACTTATTGGTTCCTTAACTCTTTACAAGAAAAAACGATGTCGATATGGAGCAGGCTCATGGGATGGAAAAACGCCGGAGACACCAACAAAGTCGCCGGCAAGGAGAATGTGCCGCCACCCGATGAAGCCCCACGTTACACCATTGTCGATGTGGAAGTCGGAGTAAAAGACCGGAAAATACACGACATCGGAGCACTGCGGCACGACGGTGCCACTTTTCACAAAGCCTCGAAGAAGGAGTTGTTCGACTTCCTGCGTGGTACTGACTACATCTGCGGACACAACATCATCCACCACGATGCCCGATACCTGTTTGCCGACACCACCGACAGCCGTCCGCTGGTGGACACCCTCTACATGTCGCCCCTGCTGTTTCCCGAACGTCCTTACCACAGGTTAGTGAAGGACGACAAATTAGTAAGCGACCAGATGAACAACCCGGTGAACGACTGCCTGAAAGCCCTGAACCTGCTGCAGGACGAGATAGCGCAATGGAATCTGCTGCCGGAAGGAAAACGCCAGATCTATGCATCACTGCTGAAAGGCCAAAAGGAGTTTGAGGGTTTTCTGCGTATGGTAGGAGCCCGACCGACGGAAAAGGACACGGCTGAAGCCATACGAGACCTGTACGAAGGAAAAATCTGCGGACATGCCGACCTGAACACCCTGATCGGAAAGTATCCGTGCGAACTGGCATACGCCCTGGCGCTGATCGACACCACCGACCATCGCTCCATCACTCCGCCGTGGGTGCTCTACCAGTATCCGCTGGTGGAACACGTCATCCGCCTGTTGCGGCATACCCGCTGCAACGAAGGCTGTACGTACTGCAACAGCCAGTTGGACATATTCCGCAACCTGAAAAGCTTTTTTGGCTACGACCAGTTCCGCACCTACGAAGGCGAACCGCTACAGGAACAGGCTGCCGATGCGGCAGTCAAAGGCAAATCGTTGCTGGCCATCTTCCCTACCGGCGGAGGCAAGTCGCTCACCTTTCAGCTGCCTGCCCTGATGGAAGGCCGCACCGTGCATGGGCTGACGGTCGTCATCTCGCCGCTTCAATCGCTGATGAAGGACCAGGTGGACAACCTCGACGAACGGGGCATTACCGACGCCGTAACCATCAACGGCCTGCTGGACCCCATCACAAGGGCACTGTGCATCCAGCGGGTGCTGGAAGGTGAAGTGTCGCTGCTGTACATCGCCCCCGAAATGCTTCGGTCGAAGACCATCGAAAAGATTCTGCTGGCACGCCACGTCGTCAGGTTTGTGATAGACGAAGCACACTGTTTCTCGTCGTGGGGACAGGATTTCAGGGTGGACTATCTGTACATCGGCAAGTTCATCCGCAACTATCAGGAAAAGAAAGGCTGCAAGACGGCCATCCCCGTGTCCTGCTTCACGGCTACAGCCAAACAGAAGGTAGTGCAGGACATCTGCGACTACTTCAAGCAGACATTGGATTTGGACTTGCAGCTGTTTGCCTCGACAGCATCGAGAAAGAACCTGCGCTACTCCGTGATACATGCCGACACGAACGAGGACAAATACTCCAAACTGAGAAGTCTGGTAGCCGAGAATCCGTGTCCGACCATCGTCTATGTATCGCGCACCAAGCGCACCCGCGAACTGGCAGTCAGGCTGACCCGCGACGGCTATCAGGCCCTGCCCTTCAACGGCAAGATGGATGCCGACGAGAAAGTGGCCAATCAGGACGCCTTCATGAACGACCAGGTACGCATCATTGTAGCGACTTCGGCTTTCGGCATGGGAGTGGATAAGAAAGACGTAGGTCTGGTGGTACATTACGACATCTCGGACTCGCTGGAGAACTACGTGCAGGAGGCTGGACGTGCCGGTCGCGACCCTCACCTCAATGCACGCTGCTACGTGCTGTATAGCGACAACGATTTGGACAAGCACTTCATTCTGCTGAACCAGACCAAACTGAGCATCAGCGAAATACAACAGGTATGGAAAGCGGTGAAAGACCTTACCCGTCAGCGCATGAGGGTGTGCTGCTCGGCGTTGGAAATTGCCCGCAAGGCGGGATGGGACGACTCGGTATCGGACATCGAAACCCGGGTGCGGACGGCCCTGGCTGCTTTGGAGCAGAGCGGATATTTGGTTAGAGGAAACAACGTACCCCATGTTTATGCCACCGGTATCACGGTCAACAACATGGACGAAGCCCGACAGCGCATATCGGCTTCGGTACTGTTCGGCAGCGACGAAATAGAGAAAGCGGTCAGAATCATCAAATCGCTGATTTCGCAGAAACACATAGCCAAGGCACAGGATTCGGAAGCAGAATCGCGCATCGACTATCTGGCCGACATACTGGGGCTGAGCAAAGGCGAAGTGCTGTCGGCTGTAGAACGGATGCGGCAGGAAGGCATTCTGGCAGACAGCAAAGACATCTCGGCTTACCTGCTCGACGCCGGCAGTTCGGAACGAAGGTCAGGGCAGTTGCTCGAACGCTTTGCAAAGCTGGAAAGGTACATTCTGGACAACATACCCGACGCCACCTGGCGGATATCGTGCAAACAGCTGAACGACAATGCCATCAATGCAGGAATAGGCACATCCAGAGAGAAAGATATCCGAACCCTGCTTTATTTCCTCACCATCAAAGGTTATACCCGCAAGAAAGAAGACGCGGCACACAACCTGGAAATCAGTCTGCGGGTCGACAGGGAAGCCCTGCTGAAGCGTTTCGAAAGGCGGCTGGAAATCAGCCGGTTCGCCATCGAGTGGCTATACCGTCTGGCTGCCGAAGCCGGGAAAGAGCCTTCGGACGAACAGCAGGCCATCCAGTTCTCGGTAGTGGAACTGCTGAACAGCATCAAAGCCAATCCGCAGCCCCTCTTCAGCGGATTAGACGAACTGCAGTTAGAGGACGTAGAAGAAGCCTTGCTCTACCTGTCGAAAATCGGCGCACTCAAGCTCGAAGGCGGCTTTCTGGTGCTCTACAATGCCATGGACATCAAAAGACTCAAAGACAACAAGTCAAGATACAAGCAGGACGACTACCGGATGCTGAACGAATTCTACAAGCAAAAAATACAGCAGGTACACATTGTAGGCGAATATGCTAACCTGATGGTGAAAGACTACAACGCCGCCTTGCAATACGTGCAGGACTATTTCCAGATGGACTACAAGAAGTTCATCGCTAAATACTTCAAAGGAGACAGAGCCGGCGAGATACAGCGCAACCTGACACCCGGCAAATACCGGCAACTGTTCGGCCAGCTGTCACAGCGGCAGAGAGATATCATCTCCGACCGAGACTCACGCTGCATCGTGGTGGCGGCAGGCCCCGGAAGCGGAAAGACACGGGTATTGGTTCATAAGCTGGCCTCGCTGCTGTTACTCGAAGACGTCAAACACGAACAACTGCTGATGCTGACCTTCTCACGAGCAGCGGCAACGGAATTCAAGCAACGGCTGATGGAACTGATCGGCAACGCCGCCCACTTTGTCGAAATAAAGACCTTCCATTCCTATTGTTTCGACCTGTTGGGACGGATAGGCAATCTGGAAGAAGCCAAAAACGTAGTAGCCAAAGCTGCCGAAATGATAGAACAGGGCGAAGTGGAACCCAACCGAATCGGGAAAACGGTACTGGTGATAGACGAGGCACAGGACATGAGCGACGAAGAATATGCACTAGTACGTGCCCTGATGGCCAACAACGAAGAAATGCGCGTCATTGCAGTGGGCGACGACGACCAGAACATCTACGAATTCCGCGGTTCGGACTCGGAATACATGTACCGCCTGACCAAGGAAAGCGGCAGTCGGTTTATCGAAATGACCGAGAACTACCGAAGCGCACGCCATCCGGTCCGTTTCGCCAACGAATTTGCCAAAGTCATCCGAAAAAGAATCAAAACTACCCCTATCCTCTCCATGCGAGAAGAAGACGGACGGGTGGAGGTGACACACCACTACTCGGCCTATATGTATCAGCCACTCGTCGAAGACCTGATCAGTCACCGTGGAAACGGTACCTCGTGTGTGCTGACCCAGACCAACGAAGAAGCCGTCATCCTGGTAGCCCTCTTGCGGAAACAGGGCATCAGCAGCAAACTGATACAGACGATGGACGGCTTCCGCTTCTGGAACATGGCCGAGATGAGATACTTCCTGAAGTACATCGACAAACAGGTAAAAACGCCCCTCATTCCCCAAGAAACGTGGGACGAAGCCAAGCGTGCCACCTTTGCGACATACGAAAGAAGCCAAAGCCTGACATACGTGAAGCGGTGCGTGGAACTGTTCGAACAGACCAACCAGGCAAAATACGTCAGCGACTTCAAGGAGTTTGTGTTTGAATCGTCGGTCGAAGACTTTTGCGACGTGTCGGGTGCTGACGTTGTCGTATCGACCATCCACAAGGCAAAAGGACGTGAGTTTGACGACGTTTACATGCTGATAGCCGACAACTTCCAGAAAGACGACCGACTGATGCGGCGATATTATGTAGGCATGACCCGCGCCCGGAACCGGCTGTTTATCCACACCGACGGCGATTGCTTCAGCCAACTGCCTGCCGACCAGCACCTCACCGACTCACGCCAGTATAGCATGCCCGAAGAAATTGTGCTGCAACTCTCGCACAAAGACGTTTTTCTGGGATACTTCAAAGACCTCAAACGGGAAGTACTGGCACTGAGAAGCGGAGACAGCCTGAAGTACAAAGACTTTACGCTGTACGAAACATCAGGCAACAAGCCGGTAGCCCGACTGTCGACAAACATGCAAACAGTAATATCGGAATGGAACAAGAAAGGCTACGAAGTAAAGTCTGCCTCCGTCCGTTTCGTTGTGGCCTGGAAGCCTAAAGATGCCCCCAAAGAAGAACCGGAAACAGCTGTTCTGTTGCCCGAGCTGGTGTTGTCGCGAGGATGAACATTGTTTCGTTCTTCCTTATAAATAAGCATTGCGTAAAAATCTTCAGTCCACTGCATAAAATGTAGTAAACGAAATAAAATGAAACTATTGAATATCAAAACCTTAAAAAAGATTTTCTATAAAAGCAAAACAGTAAATACCGACGTCAGGTATTATAAATTCATCGTAAAAGGGAATGATAAAGGAGGAGTACTGTACGCTCCCGATAGCTGGCCCTACCCTATCGCAAGAGACGGACAGGAAGTGAAAAACTGGGAATCGCTCGTCGTAGAATTAAGAGATGGAAAATATCGCCCTTTCCACATGTGTATAGGTGGAGCCAACATGGTCAACCAAGCTCTGAAGGATTTATTACAGTCGTACGTCACCTCTGCCAACGACATAGAGTTTCTACCTGTCAAGGCCATCAGCAAGGAATATGGCAATCAGATATATTACATCATGCACTTCAAAAAGATATTCGACGTAATAGATCCCCAAAACACCCTCTATGTAGAAGGAACAGATACGATTCTTAAACTAAGACTCGACTATAATAAGGTGAAATCACTAAATGTCTTCAACTCTCAACCCGTCATTAACGACATTATCGTATCGGATGAAGTCCGCAAAAGTATCCAAAAGAACAAACTTGACTTTGGATTAGAATTCATGCCAATATTTTGTGGGAAATAAAGAAAGAACAAACTTAACAGAATAAAAACAGAAACGCGGCTGCCTCAAGTTTCCTTGAAACAGTCGCGTTTCTTATTGTATAATGTACTGCTTAGAGGGGCTATTTTACTTCCTCAAAATCAATACGTTATATTCCTCAGCGACTTGCGTGAACGTGTTGCAAATATCATGCAAACCCGAAAATAAGCATCCATAAGCAACCACAGCTCTTTACTGCAAAAGTACAGATTTATTTGATAAATATCGTGATATAAACACATAATAATCAAATCAATGGGGCTATTTTAACAGAATATCCGGTTTTATCCTTACCTTTGTATATAGAACTTGGGCTTTATCCCCAAACAACAAAAAGAAAACGATGCAAATTCATAACAATACATTGATAGCGGAATGCTCGTCTTACGATTTCAAGGAAATGCTGGAGCGTAAGAAAGTAAAATCATGGCTTAAATCCATATCGGCTTTTATGTACGAAGATAAGTCTGGGAATGGACACGTGATTGTAGAAACGCATTTTCATTCATTTCAATACTACTTTTTTTATTTATGATGGAAAATCGAGTATGTTTTTATTCTCCGAATGATTTAAGCATCGGTTATAATCTTGAACTTGCAGAAAAAGCAATTATAAAGTATAAATCTGAGCCAGCTTCTACGTTAACAGACGTGATAGAGTTATTCCACATCAAGAAACTCATAGATAATGATTGTCGATTGAAATGTTGGTCAGACGTCATGTTTAATCAAATCAAAGAAGATATAAAAGATTATAATGATATTATTGCAAAACACTTTGCCAAGATAAATAGAAACTCTTTGGAGAACTGCTATGATGCATTAGCTTGGGATTACAGACAAGCATTTTGGGATATTATTGACCAATTCAAATTATTTAATGTTATAGATAATAATTTTGTAAAAAATACAGCAAAAGGCAAACAAAATGACTTGATAGAAATACTTCATTGCAGGAATGTCGTGGAAAAATTCAAAATAGAACTAAGGCAGATAATGCTTGAAGACAGTAATACGGCTCAGATTCTCATAAATCATTATATTGCCAAACATGACAATAAAACTGATAGAAAAATTCACCTTCCTTCAAATCTATCAATGGACGACAAGGTTAAAATAATAAACTCATATTTAGATAGCAAGGACCCTAATTTAAATTATGTCCGTCTAATTTGTCAGAATAAGGATGACAAAAATGGACTAGTATTAGATCCCCAAACGAAAGTAAAAGCAGAACGTCTAGCTCAAAAGTTAAACGATGAGTTTATGTCCGACAGTCGTACTGTTAAAATTTCGCATAAATTAGCTGTCGCATTTTCTAATGAAAACAATATAACACCAACAGACTATAGAGTCGAAGGAGGTTATCCTACTTATTTATACAGCATAAAGTATATTCGTTCCTGCAATTCTATAGATCTGGTGGAGAATTGCAAAACCTTATTCTATTGGATAAATCGTCACGGACTATTGGAACTCATCAATAAAAGTAGCGAAATAGATGGACTAGAGATTGCTTTTATGGATAAAAGTAAAAATGCCTATCCAGATTACAGCTATTTCCATCAAAAGAACGACTTGGCATTATATCAAATATGTGGGTACAACAAAGTATTAGCTCAATTAAACATGTCTCTTGAGCAAACGCTAAAAGAATTTTACGAAGTACATCTTTTCAACAAATATGGCTATCCTGCATTGAAATTGAACTACCCTAATATTGAAGATAGTTGGTTAAATAAATGCCGAATATTATTCCCTGAACTAGATTCTGTTGTCAAACAATATAACACCTATGTTCAGTATGATGAGATAGACAAAGATATCATTAGGTTAAGCAAGCCTTTGAAAATGACAGAAGGCAAAAGTCTTTTACTTAACAAGTATTATGAAATTAATGAAGACTCTTCAGAAATTCGTGTAATACTAAACTGCATTTTTGGTTCTAACACTCTACTTGGTTATGTTAAGCCCTTTAAGGAAAAGCATTACCATAATCTTTTTGATTTATTAAATAACGAAGAAGTATATTATGAATTCTATGAAGAGTATCAAAAAACTAACATAGATTTCCTTTTATCGCATGATGTCATAAAAAAAAGTAAAGACGGACAGCTATCTATGCCAGATAATGATTTTAAAATTATACTAAAATCACTATGGGAATATCGAGCTTGTTCTTATTGGCATTATTCTGAAAAAGGAATGAGGTACCTTGATGAGATGTTAAATAAAGGTTGGCTTATAAAAAATGACAATTTATTGACGAAAGAGGAGAAACGATACTTTAGCTACTACATGGATAATGGGGAGTTCACCAATGGATTTGCATATCGAAACCTCTATGCTCATGGTTGCATTATTTCTGAAGAAGATACAGAGAAACATCATATCGCATATTTGGTTTTCTTACGACTTTTAACTATACTAGTTTTGAAAATTGAAGATGATTTATGGTGCGCAACAAAAGCCTTTGTTACAGGGATATTATCAACCACAAAATGAGATATTTTAGAGATATAGAAATCTGTTGGAGTGAGTATTGCACATAAACCCATAGATATTAAGAATATCGTTATAGTTTAGCATATTCCCCACTTTTATCCATACATTTGTATATAGAACTTGGGCTTTATCCTCAAACAACAAAAAGAAAACGATGCAAATTCATAACAATACATTAATAGCGGAATGCTCATCTTACGATTTTAAGGAAATGCTGGAGCGTAAGAAAGTAAAGTCATGGCTTAAATCTGTGTCGGCTTTTGCCAATACGGACGGTGGCAGCTTGTTCTATGGAGTAAACGATGACGGAGTGATTGTAGGTTTGGAGAATCCGCAAGCAGATGCCGACTTTATCAGTGAAATGATAAAGGCTAGACTTGACCCAGTACCTGAAGTACAACTTATCCCGATTGAACATGAAGGACGTAACCTGCTTGAAGTAAAAGTAAAGGCTGGAACGCTGACGCCATATTATTATTATCAAGACGGAACACGTACAGCTTATACACGAGTCGGTAATGAAAGTGTAGAGTGCAATTCGCAACAACTTCTTTCATTGGTATTAAAGGGTACGCACATGACCTGGGATTCGCTGCCAACACAAGTGGATGCAAATAAACATTCTTTCGTTATCCTTGCCAACACTTTCCGTGAGCAAACTCATCAGGAATGGAATGATAAGTATTTGGAATCATTCGGACTTGTCACATCTGACGGTAAACTGACCAATGCCGGATTGCTGTTTGTGGATAATTGCACTGTATTCCAATCACGTATTTTCTGCACCCGTTGGACAGGACTTTATAAAGACGATGCTATCAGTTCCGTAGAGCATCGGGCAAATCTTGTATTGCTTTTGAAATATGGTATGGACTTCATCAAGAATTATACCATGAGCGGATGGGTGAAGATGCCGAACTATCGACTTAACCTCCCCGACTATTCAGACCGTGCTATCTTTGAAGGGCTGGTAAACCATCTTATCCATAGAGATTACACAGTAATGGGTGGTGAAGTACATATTGACATCTATGATGACCGAGTAGAATTGGTATCACCAGGAGCAATGCTTGATGGTACACAAATTCAAGACCGGGACATATACAAAGTGCCGTCTATGCGCCGTAACCCTGTCATTGCGGATATGTTTACTCAATTGGACTATATGGAGAAACGTGGTTCGGGTTTAAGAAAAATGAGGGAACTTACGGAGAAACTGCC